>CAZNDQ010000080.1:0-11769 GCA_964571825.1 uncultured Planctomycetales bacterium
CGGAGTCGCTCCGCCTAGGCCCGGTTGGCCTCCAGGGACTCGTTCGTCTGGTCGGGGTTGACCAGCGGGTTTTTCGGCCGGTCGAGATCGAGTCGGGGCGCGTCGTCGAAGTTGGGCATGTGTACAATCAGGTCGCGGATGTCGTAAACTCGCGTGACGGTTTTTTGATCGAGCTGCTCGCGCGAGGAAATACTCAGCACGCCGTCATCGACCTCATAATCGAGCGGTGCGCCTGCCGCTGAGTCATTAAGCACAATGGCCAGTGCCGTCTCCAGTCGCACGTTTCTGAGATCGGCGTTGACCACCGCGTCAGAGTCGACGCCCGCCGCCTGCAGTGCCTTCCAATTCACGTGCATGTTGAATCCGCCGATGTTGCGGATTTCGTTCAGTGCGTCGCGCAGCGCCAAGCCGTCCAGGGACACATGCGGCACTACGGCGCCGAGCTGATCGTACACCAGCCGGTCCGCCGTCGCGCCGCCAAAGCTGCCGAGGTTGTACGGTGCCCGGCGGGCAGTGATTTCCGGCCAGTTCTTCGGATAGCGGATCTCCTCCGGGTAGGGCACCTTCGCCTCTTCCACGTCGAACAGCGCCTTTTGCTGCACCTTCGGCAGGAAGTCCGCTTGATCCTTCTGGCGTTGAAGCGAATAGGCCACTTCGATGTCCTCGCGCATCCAACGCGCGCGGTCGTAGGTCGGGTCGATCGCCTCGATCTGGAGCAGCGCATCGATCGCCTCCTCCAGGCGGCGCTCCCGCCGAAACTGCATTGCCTGCTCCATCAGCTCGTCGATGCGCGTCTGGCGCGCCAGCTCAACCTGTTCGCGGCGCAGCGCCTCCTGCGTCTGCACTTCCTCGCGTTTGCGCGCCGTGTCCTCCTCGTGCCAGAGCTGCTCGCGCTCGCGCACAAACGTCGCCAGCGTATCGAGTCGTGCAGCCAGGGAGGCATATTCGTCCGGCGTTTCGGCATACGCCCGCCCGCTTTCGATCGTCTGCCGCGCCGACAGGACATGCAGATTCGCTTCGTCAAAGGCGTCCGCCTGCACGGCCGCGCGTGCCCGTGTTTCGAGATCGTTGTACGTGGAGACCGTGCGATCCCACATCAACTGCTTCTGCCAGCGCACACGGTCAACGAGCGATGCGCCGGCGTCGGCGGCC
Organism: uncultured Planctomycetales bacterium; assembly: GCA_964571825.1. Classification (GTDB taxonomy): domain Bacteria; phylum Planctomycetota; class Phycisphaerae; order UBA1845; genus CAZNDQ01. Next base: position 1,153 of record CAZNDQ010000080.1, read on the forward strand.
GCGCCCGTCGCACGCGCCTCCTCAAGCCCCTGCCGCGCTTCGTCTTGAGTCGGGTCGAGGCGGAGTGCCGATTCGAAGCAATCCCGCGCCAGCGCAACGTTGCCCTCGTCGAGTGCGACGCGCCCGCGGCGGACGAGGATGCGCGCCTCGGCGCGGCGATCCGGGTCTTCCGTCTGTGCCGTGGTTGTGGCCGGCGTCTGCGCCGGCTGCATAGTGAAGCCGGCCGTCGTGGCGCCTGAACCGGATTGTGTGTCCGCGCCGCCCGGTGTCCGCGCCGGGGCCGGGCTGTCGAGGTAGATCGTGTTACTTGCCTTGGCGTAAGTCGGGGCATGCGTCGCGCGGGGTTGGCCGGCCGTGGATGTCGAACTCGGGGAGCTACCGCCGGGCGAAGCGGCGCCTGGCTGGGCCGCGGACCGGCCCGAACCGCGCACTGGCTGCACGTTGAAGTCACCCGACGATTGAGGGGGCATTGGCACCGGATTGTCCGGTGGGGGCGGCGCGGCCGCCGGCGCGGTACGAATCGGCTGGGCGGTCTGTGGCGACGGTGTGGGCTGTGCCGCGCCGGGCAGCGTGCTCTGCAGCGCGCGCTTCTCGGCGATCACCGCCAGGCCCTCTTCCGCGACGCGTCGGTCGCCTTCGGAGGCGTAGTCGTTTCTCAGCACGGCCGAGTAGAGGAGTTCCGCCCGGTCCAGCTTGCCGTCGTCGAGCGCCAGCTCTGCTTCGCGCCGATCCCGCTCAGCCTTGCCCGAGAGGTTGATGGCCAGTCGCACCTCATCGACGTAGCGATCTCGCTCGGCGCGGCCGGCGTCGTCGAGGGCGTCCCGCTCTACGGTCAGGAGAACCTGCTGCGCCTGCTCATATTGGCCGGCATTGAACAGGTCGATACCCCGTGCAAGGTCTTCGCGCGGAGTTTGGGCCCGCGCGGGCACCGCAAGCGCAATCAGACACAGCGCGACCCAACCACCGCACGGGTAAGCCAGCATCCGGTTCAAGGGAGGTCTCCTGTACGTCTTGGGCAGGCATTTCGGCCGGCAGATCGACCAGGCATTTAGGCGAGCAGGTCCTTTGTTTGCGCGGCCGCGGGAATCACTTTCCGGGGCCCGGGCATTGTTGCGCCCGCTCCGGCGTATTCGCCACGACCACAACCCGGGTGCCGCGCCCACGCGGTCTGGGACCGCGCAGGCGAAACACGTTACTCACAACGCTGGAGCCGGCAGCAACCTCATGCCCCGCAGACGGATGCCGCACTTCCGGCCTTGGGTTCGAATCGCGCGATCAGGCTGCCGCCGTCGTCGCGAGTCTACCGCTCGCCCCGGCTCGATGCAACCCGCCGGGGCCGGCTTGTCTATTCGTCTGCCTTCCGCTCCTTATAGAGGGCGGCCCACTGCTTGAGCCGCTCTCCGTCGGCGGCCTTGCTCCGTTCCACAATCTGCCCCGACGCATCCGCACAGACCACGAGCGGCGTCGTGGTTTCGCGGAACGCCAGCCCCTTGCCGCCCTGGAGCGTTTGCACTGGCCGGTCCGGATGCGCCGCCAGCAAGGTATATCCTGTGTCGAAGTTCACAGGAATGCGGTTGCGATCGCCCACTTTCCGCGGCAGCTTGACAAAGTCCTGCAGGGCGATTCTGCCGCCAACGGGAACGGTCAGCTTGCGGTTGGCGACATACCCGCGCACCCACATGTATAGATCAACTTTCGCCTCATCGGGTCTGGCCGACGTGACAAAAAACTCGATGTCGGGCAGGACTTCGATCGGGTCGCTCGGCTCGGACCACTGTCCCCAGACGAGTACCTGGGTTGCCGGGTCCTGTTCTCGCAGCTTCTCGAAGTTGCCGACGTAGCGGTTGAACAGTCCGACTCGCATGCGGTAGCGATAGGTGTGGCCCGGCCGCATGGTGAGGTCGTGCGCCCAGACGACCGTTTGCGCCTGCGTCGGGGCCAGTGTCGGGAGCACGTCCGCCCTCGCCGGTTGTTTCGTCAGCGTTTCCGCCTCGGCCCGCGCCTGCTCCAGCTCCTTTTCCTGAATTCGCAGTTCCAGTTTCGCCAGCAGTTTCTCGGCCTTGTCTTTGACCGCCTTGACGGCGTTCTTGCTCTTGCGGATTTCGACGCAGAGATCGGCCGCCTGATTGAGTACGACGAGGTTTTCGCTTTCCGCCAGCTCTTCGGCGCGCTTGAGTTTCCGCGCGGCTTCGATTCGCTCCTCTCTCGCGCGTTCCGCCTCGCTCTTCCTTTCCGCGCTCCCGGCGGCCGTCTTCACCTCCGGTCGCGGTAAGCTCGCCAGATACTCGTTGGTCGCCTCCGGATCCTGCGTGCTCGGGTCCACATCGAGCAGATCCCAGTTGATGTTCGCCAGATTGGGCAATCGCCAGCGGTCGCCACCGATATCCTCCGGCGGATAGGGTTGGCGCAGCTCGGGCTGATAGGCGATCACCAGATCACGGTAGGCGTTCAGAGGCGCTTCAACCTCTGGCGCCAGAATCCATGTTTCGCCCTTTCGCGAGAGGGATATTTTGGGGGCAGCCAGGCGCTGATATTCCGTCCAAGGTTCGATCGTCTGCCACTCTGACCATTCGCCGAATGCACTGAGTTGTTGGCGCTGGACTTCGACGGCGGCGATCCAAATGTCCTGCAGGTCGCGGTCATAGTGCGACTTGCGGAACTCCTTGCGCTGTGCTTCGAGGTCGAAGACCGCCGCCACCGTGACCCAGCTCCGGTCCACTTCCTGCTCAAGCCGCGCCAGCAATTCCTGCTGCTCCTCGGTTTTTTCTTCGTCCGTGGCATTAATGGCCCGCGCCGGTCGCAAGTAGAAGGTGGTCTTGCCGCCATAGGCCAGCGGTGCCGACGGGGCGATGATGGTCGCCAGGCGGATCTGGCCAGCCTCGACCGGCCGGTTGCCAAACGCCGGCGGTACAGGCAGCCGCCACGGCGCCAGCAGGATCTGCGAGTCAGCGACGCCGGCCACCCGCAACGGGTCGCGCTGCACCGCGACGAAATCGCCGGCGTATTCCGGCACCGGCGGCAGCGGTTCGGGACGGCGCCTGAGCGTAGACTGCAACCGCTCCGCCTCGTCGCGCAGCACTTTCTTGTCATAATCGCCGGGCCCGTACGTCTGGCCGCCCTCTTCGATCCCCACCGGCGTCTTTACAAGGTAGAAAAACACGACCGCGAGGAAGATCAGGCCCGCCAAACCGACGACGCCCTTCTCAACGTGGCGCTCTACCGCACTGACTCGTTCCTTGGCCATCCAAGACCTTTCCAGGGGTTCTCTCTCGCGGGAATCGCTCGCGGCGCTACTTGGCCGACTCCTCGCTGTCCTTGGGAATCAAACCGCCGAAAACTGAGTTCAGCCAGTGCATGGCGAAATCGAGTTCGACGTGAATCACCGGGTCCGACCCGTACAGGATGCCCACATGGGTCGCTGCCTGCGGAATCGCTCGGTAACGCACGTTCAGCAACGTGTAGAGATTCACCCTGAGGATTTCGTTGATCAGATCCGGCAGGCGCCGCGGGTCCATCACAACCACCAGGCGCACGTGTTGCACGTCGTATTCCGAGCCGCCTGCGCGCTGCGTCAGAACTTTCCTCGCGTCACTGATGGGCTCGCCAACGTCCACGGCCAGGACGAAACGGTTCTGGACGAGCAGCGGCTTGAGCCGATCCACGTCCCGGTCGTCTTTCGTGTCAGGGTAGATGTAATCCGTAGTGCGAATCCCCACGAGTTGCTTGACCGGCAACACGCCGACCCACGCCTGCTGCGGCCCGCCCGGCGCCGCGGCCGCGGCGTCATCGTTTAGCTTCTTGGTCGCCCCTACCAGGTCCTGCTGAATCCACAGGCTGATCTGGGCAAACCACAGGTCGATCGGCGAAGGAGGTCGGCTTTGGCGCGTCTGGAAGACCGCGGCCGGCTTTTCGAGCGAGTCCTCTGAAGCGTAAATGAAGCAGGACCTTGCGTGCCAGATGGACGCCCGCGCATCCGCGTCGAAGATGATATCGCGGACAGCCTCGCCGTAGACGTCCACCGGGTTGGTGCCGCCGGGCTCGTTCGCCTGTCGCACTTCCTCCTCAATCATCGTCTGCCAGTTGCGAAGCTCTTGCGTCGTCGGCGGCTGACCCGGGTTCAGGCTGCCCAGAAGTTGCGTGAACGCGCGCCGGCACGCGTCCTGAAACTCTGCTTCGCGCCCTTCCTCCACGTTCGGGAAAAACCCCTCGATCAATTGCGGGCGGCGATTCACCGCCTCTGCAGCGCTCTGCAGGTCGGCCAGCGACCGCTGCAGATTCTGGATCCGCTCGTTTAGCTGGTCGATCGCCGCCACGGACGCGCCTCCGCCGGCCATCATTCGGACGCGCCGTGTCAGCCCCTCGCCCTCGTTCAGCCGCTCCTCCACCGACGACGAACTCGTCATGCCCCAGGCACCCAGTGCGATTCCGACGAGCGCAGCGGCGGCACAGATCAGGCTGAAGGAATGCTGCTTGATGAACTTCACGTTTGTGACTCCGCACCGAGGGGCCGCCGCTTCGGGCGCAGCCCCCGTTTTGATTCAATCGTCTATTGGCCGCTCTCGCCCTCTTCCCGCGGCGGTTCGCCCAGCACGACCGCAACCAATACTGTGCACCGCCAGTCTTTCTCCATCGACTCGCCCGTCAGCGGATCGATAGGGCCGCCTGTGTCCGCCGCCTCCGCGCTACGCGCAGGGGTGCTCGTACGGCTGCCGAACGTCGCCCCGCCGCTCACCGGGCTTGGGCGCACCACCAGGTCAGTGGCCGTCCGGCCGACGCGCTTTTTCGAGAGAATGCGGATGCGGTCGAAGAAATAACCGGGGCTCGGGCGCTCATCCAGCGACAACAGCGACTTGATGAACGACTCCTCAATGAACTTCGGTCCATCGTCGTGAGGCGTTCTCATCTCCAGAATGAGGACAAAGCCTTGGCGCTGGTCGTTTTCCGCATAGCTGTAATCGGAAGGGCTGTCGCGGCCCTCTTTTCCTTCCATCTCGCGCGCCCCGGCGATGACGTTGACATCGAAATAGCTGTCGAATTCCTCGATCCAGATCTGGCGGCGCTTCTCGCGCTCGACGCCCGCCGCCTTGACGGCTGCAGCGAATTCCGTCGCGCTCTTTGCTTCGCCCAGCGGTCCCGCCTCCCGGGGCAGGGCGGCGTGAATGTCGGCGAGGATTCGCAGCCACGTTGTCTTGTGTTTCTGCAGTGCGGCCAACTGATCCACGCTCGCGGTCAGCCGCTGCTCCTCCTGCGACTTTTCCTCGAACTCCCTGCGGATTGCTTCGGCGGCGCCGATCCACTCCGCGGCGTATTCGCGTGCCGGCCGATCGGGTACGCCGCGCTCGACCGCCAGCCGCGCCTGCTCGAAGCTCTTGGTCGGCACGGTTCCAGTAAATGATCCGATGTTGCTCGCCAGCGCGCCCTTGTCGATGAAGTGCCTCGCCCAGATGATGCCCGCCGCCAGCAGCAGGCACGCCGCGGCGCCGGCGAACCACGGCTGCTTGCGGCGCCAGATGTTTTGCCGCGCGATTTCCTTGGGCAGCAGGTTGCTGGTCACCCGCGCCCGGCCCAGGCCCTGCAGGGCCAGCCCGTAGACCGTCCCCATTCCGAGCATGTTCTCGGCAAACTCGGCCGGATGGGCGCCGCTCGTCGGAACCAGCATTTTGAACGCCTCGGGGCGGATCACCTCGATTCCCAGATTCTGCTGCACGAACTTCTGCAGGCCGGGCATCTTGAAGGCGTTGCCGACGGCGATCATGCGCGCGATCCGCACGTCGCGCCGCGTCGAAGAGAAGAACCCGATCGAGCGCTGCACTTCGGCAACGAGATCGGCGAATACCGGGCGCATAGCCTGGAAAATCTGTCGCGCGTACTTGCTGGTCGGCGCTGAGCGCTTGAGGTTTTCCGCCTTCGAAAACGTCAGCTTGAAACTCTTGACCAGCGAATCGGTGAAGGCATTGCCGCCGATCGAGATCGTCCGCGTCCAGAGCCCGTTGCCGGCGGCGATGACAAGGTCCGCGTTGTCCGCGCCGATATCGAGGATCACCGTCGCCGACTTGCGCCCCTCCTCGGCCGCGTCGTGCTGCGTGATACCGTCGTATTGCAGTGCATTGAACAGGGCCAGCGGGCCGGCCTGTATCGCCGCGGGCTCAATGCCCACGGCTGTGTACGGCCCCAGGTGCGTCGCGATCAAATCCCGCTTGATGGCGAAGATGCCGACCTCAACGTCGTCGCCCTTTTCCTCCCGGAAAACCTGGTAGTCCCAGATCACCTCATCCAGGTCGAACGGGATCTGCTGTTCAGCTTCGTAGTTGACGATGTCCGGGACCTTTTTCGGATCGACCGGTGGCAGCTTGGTGAACCGCGCCAGCGTGTGGTGCCCCGGAACGGAGATGATCACCGGCGTCTTGCCGATCGGATGCTCGGCGACGAAGCGGCTCAACGCGGCGCGGACCAGTTCCGCCGTGTTCTCCTCCGCGCGCGAGAGAATTTTCGCGTGCGGCATGAACACGACGTCTACGGCTTCGACGCGATCGCCCAGTTCGCGCAGCTTGACCGCCTTAAGGGCGGATTGACCAATCTCCACGCCCCATGCTTCTTTGGGAGCAGCCATGCAGTCTCCTTGCGCGGCGTCTCAGGAGGGTCAATGTTCTGGTCAAGCGGGCCCGCCCCCGGCCGGTGCGGCGACCCGCCGTTCGCGGCGGGTTTCCCGGCTTTGGACGGTGCCGGCCATCTGGCACTTCACCCTGCCTGCGTGGGTGGGACTTCCCTTTGCGGCGTGGTGCCATTATTAGCACCCCCGCCGGGCGTGTCCAGCCGCTGCGGCGCACCCGCGCCGGGCGCTGCCGCATCTGTAATCCCCTCGTCTCACGCCGGACGGCCGCGCCGACTCGGCTGTCGGAAAATCCACCAGAGGGTCGCGGGATCACGCTCGGCGCGATTATTCCCAATGCGGCGGGCGGCACGACAAGGAAGTCGCGTTCCAAACGTGCCCATAACGAGTATTCCGGGCGCTGCACAGGGAGTCAAGCCGGTATCATACTCCTCAGGCGATCGGCCGGCGGCGGCCAGTCGTCGATATGCCGCTCTGCGTGCCCAGACGGGCGGAAAGGCCGACATGCTTGACGAACTGTTTGCTCTACAAGCGGAACTGAATCGCCGCATCGGCTTCGACGCGGCAGCGCTGTGCAAGGAATTTGATCCGCTTGCCGCCGGAAAGTGGCTAAACAACTACCTCATGGCCATGGCCAACGAGATCGAGGAACTGCGCAATTGCACCTTCTGGAAGCACTGGGCCAGCGAAGCGCGCGCCGGACGGCGCTTCGAACTCCACGACCTCCAGAACGCCCGCGTCGAGGTCATCGACCTGCTCTTCTTCTGGATCTCGCTCGCGCAGTGCGTCGGCTTGAATGCCGAAGAGGTTGTCCGCCTCTACAAGCAGAAACTTGCTGTCAACCACGCCCGGCAGGACAACGACTACTCGATGCAGAACAAGACCGAGGACGACAACAAGGGCATCAGGCTCTGACAGTAGTACTCGCGCCTGCAGCGCTACGGAGCAGGCTGGTCCCGGCTGCCGGGCATTCGAGGTGCCAGTTCAGTCGTCATCAATTCCCGGATCGGCGCGTCCGGATTGATCCGCCGCCAGATGCACACCGGCTTGTTGGCCCAACTGATCGGCGTCAGCACCGGGCCGTTGCGCTCGCTCGGCGAGCCGAACACCTGGTCCAGCACGTACCGCCCCTGGATCGCCCCCGGAAGCATCGGGTGATCCACCGTCGTCACGATCCACGGCGGCCCTTCGGACTCGTCATATTTTCCTTGGCCGTAGTAACGGAGCACCGTTCGTCGCGCGAAGTCAATGGGCGGCACTGTGTACGGTGCCGGGTCGCGTACGATCCCGATCGCGGCATCCGGCTGATCGTGCAGCCGCTCTCCCAGCCAAGCAGCCGCTTCGTGCCTAGAGTGGGCCAGCCCTGCGTCCCTTAGGAAATGCTGCCAGTAGCGATACCCCCGCTCGCCCGTTGCCCCTAGCAGCAGCAGTACGGACAGCACGCCCGCGGCCCGGTTCCGCCGCAGAATCCGCGCCGCCTCCGCCGCCACACACAACATCAGCGCCACGTCGATGTACACCGCGAACCGCCCGAACTCCCCCGGCTTGCCCGCGCCCACGGCCGTCATCACCGCCGCCACCAGCAGCGCCGGCGCCCACAGCACCCACCCGCGCTGCGCCGTGCGCCGATGAAACAGTGCCAGCCCTGCCAGCAGCCCGGCCGCCGCGATCAGCCAGCCCGTACCCTCGGCCACGAGCATCGCTGTGTTGCCGAAACCCTGAAACGGATTGCCCCATTCGTACATGCCGCTCGTGTTGCGGAAGTTCGAGTATAGCGCCTGCGGCTCCTGCGCGAGGCGAATCGCCACGTATGGGTTGCAGGCGAAGTACGCGATCGCCGTGATCATCAGCCCGCCGACGATCCGTCCGAACACCTGTCCGAACGTCGGACGCCACGCAAACGCCGCGACGACGAGGATCGCCAGCGCCGGCAGCGCCGACGGCACCATTCCCACCGCCAGCCCGCACAACAGCGACATCGCCAGGAACTTCCCCGCCCCCGGCCGCTGCGTATAGCGCACGGCCGCCAGCGCCGCCCACATCATCAGCACCGCTGCCGGAAGGTGCGGCTTTGCCTCGTGTGCGAGGTTGATCGTGATCGGCATCACGGCGAAAAGCAGCGCCGCGATCGCCCCGGCCGCCCGGTCGCGCAGCGCCGTCCCCAGCCCGTACGCCGCGAGAATGCCCAGCAGCCCCCACAGTGCCGTGTACACCCGCGCCACGACGTAAAACCGCCCCATCGCCTCCGGATGATCCAGGTAGTATTCGACGCCCGGCTGCAGCGTGATCCATCCCGCCTGCGCCGCCACCTTGAGCAGCCCCGCCACCGGGTAGATGAACAGCCCGCCGTATTGATACATCCGCGGATCGAAGTTGCGCTGCTCCGGCTCCATTGCTCGGATCGCCTGGAACACCGTCATCTCGTCCGGATGATGGCTGTAGAGGTGATACCGCTGCAGGATTTCCGCGCGACCTGCCTCGCTCGCCGTCACGTCGCGCCAAATACCCCGATCCTCCACCGAGGCGCCCGCCGGCGCCGCATCGGCAGGCGGCGTCGGCGCCGTCTCATCGACGTCAACGTTGCTCGCCAGGTCTGTCTCCCAGCGCTCGGCCGCCCGCGTGAGTTCCGCGATCCGCGCACCGCTCCACGCTGATTCGCCGCTGTACAGAGTCTCGAACCGCTGCACCGAAGGCAGTCCCCAGTCGAGCCATGCGCCGAATGTCACCGCGCCCAGCAATACCGCCGCCAGCAATACCAGTCGGGACATCGTTTTCCACCGCCTTTCCGCCAGACGTGTCGCCACGCACCCGTTGCCCTTGTACCCGGATTCGCGGTGCAGGCTTCATTATTCCCCTGGTCATGCGCCCTCATCCCGACCGCCACAGAACGTCCACAATCGTCAGCACCCCCAGCGACAGGCTCACCACGCCATTCACTGTAAAGAACGCCAGGTTCACGCGCGAAAAGTCGTCCGCGCGCACCAGCGCGTTTTCGATCAGCAACAGCACGGCCACCGCCCCCACGCCCGCGACGTACAACGGCCCCAGCGCCGCGATCCGCCACAGCGCCAGCAACAGCAGCACCGTCAATGCGTGCGCCAGCCGCGCCGCCAGCAGCGCCCGCCCCGGCCCCCACCGCGCCGGCAACGAGTGCAGCTGCTCGCGCCGATCGACGTCAATATCCTGACACGCATAGATGATGTCGAAGCCGCCGATCCAGCACGTCACCGCCGCCATCAGCACCAGCGCCGGCACCCCGACGCTCGCCGGATCGATCGCGATCCACGCCGCCACCGGCGAAAATGCGATCGCACTGCCCAGATAGAAGTGCGACCATTTCGTAAACCGCTTCGTGTACGAATACCCGCACAGATACGCGAGCACCGGCACGCAAAGCAGCAGCGGCCAGACGTTGCCGAACCAGCGATAAAAACCGAAGCACCCTGCGCCGAAGATCAGCGCTGCAGCCACCAGAAACGTCCACGCCGACAGCGCCGAAATCTGCCCCGCGGGAATGGGCCGGCCGGCCGTGCGCGGGTTCCGCGCGTCGATCGCCGCATCCGCGATGCGGTTGAACGTCATCGCCACGCTCCGCGCCGCCACCATGCACACGACGACCAGCAGCAGATGCCGCCATGTCGGGCGACCGCCCGGCAGCCCCCGCGCCGCCAGAAACGCCGCCATTAGCGCGAACGGCAGCGCGAATACCGAGTGTGAGAACTTGATCATCTCGCCCCACGTGCGCGCTGTCGCCGCCCAGCTCATTGGACGGATTGTATCCGCGCCTGTCGCGCGGAAAAACGACGCTCACCGCCGACAGTTTACAGAAAAACAGTCTGGTATGATCGAGAACTGTGCCGCTACACGCCCGCCGCTGTCGATTCGCGCAGCCGCGCCACCGCTTCCGCCGACGGCAGATGTGCTCCCGTGAGCGGCACCAGCACCCCAGGCAGCGCCCAGAGCAACTGCGTCAGCCGCACGAACATCGCTAGGAAGATCGCCTTCTC
>CAZNDQ010000081.1:0-11738 GCA_964571825.1 uncultured Planctomycetales bacterium
CGGCGTTGAGGGGCTGATCCACATTTCCGAACTCTCCGACAAGCGCGTCCGCGCCGTCACCGACGTGGTCAAGCCCGGGCAGGAGGTCGAGGTGCGGATCATCGGCACCGATCCGGAAAAGCGGCGCATCTCGCTGTCGATGAAGCCGTACGTCGAGTCGCACGACCACGCGCCGGCGGCCGGCCCGGCCGACGACCACAAGCCGCGCAAGCGCAAAAAGCCGCTCCGCGGCGGCCTGCAGCATACGTCGGTTGTCGGCGAGTGGGGCAACCTCTCCCTGTAGCACCGGTTGCCGCGCCGTTGCGGGTCGGACAGGCAGCGCCGGAGCGGGTACGAGGGCGGGCAACGATGGCGCTCGGCGATCGCCGGATCGTCCGCCGCGTTTCCGGCCGACGAACCGGATGATCCACCCATTGAAAAATAGTCCGCCGTTCTGTATACGTTTGATCGCCTCCGGGGTATCTGCGGCATGCGGTGCGCGCGCCGATCACCCCCGAGCGCATCGAGAGTAACTATGGCCAAGGCCGGCAAGACGAAGAAGGCACCCCCTGCTTCACCCAAACCGCGCTCAAAGAAGAAAGCGGCAGACGAGGGCGACGACGCGGACAAGGTTGAGGTCGCGGAACCGCAGGTCGACGCGGCTGAAGAGCCTGCCGCCCAGTCCGACGGCGAACCCGCCGACGCCGCACGCAAACGCCCGGGAAAGGCCGAGCCGATCCCCATGAAGTGGAAGGTCGTCGGCTTTTCCGACGGCATTCCCGTCACGCTGCTCAAGGCCACCGAAAAGATCGCCGCCAACCGCGAAGCGGAACGCCTGCAGGAGGAGTCGTCGTACGCCAACATCGGCGTTTACTCGATCGACGCGAAGATCCCCATCCCCGTCCCGCCGCCGCCGCCGAAGAAATCACCGCGCAAGACGGAAAAGAGCCGCAGGAGATAAGGCCCCGCCTCAGAGCTGGACCTTGATGATCGGCTTGACCAGCAGCGCAAACACCATCGACAGCACCACAAAGCTGATGATCCAGTGCACGTCGAGCCCGAGAATCGGCGTCGACCGCTCGGGCAGCGAGACGTCGATCGCCGCGACGGCCGCGCCGGCGTCGTACGGCGCCTCGATCGGATAGAGCAACTGGTCCCACCAGCCGCCGGTCGGGCGCCGCGGACTGGCCGTCGTCAGGCCCGCGCGCGCTTCAAGCCGCTTGACGTAGCGCTGGCCGTCGATGTTCCACGCCAGCTCGAACGCGCCGTGCTCGTCCGGACGCACGCGCCAGGTGACGCTCTTGTCGGCCGCGACGCGCAACGGCGGGGTTTCGATCGTCACGCCGGCCGGAACTTCGAGCGCGGCGCGCGAGCCCGACTCCCATGCGCCGTCGCGCAGGTGCAGCGTCACCAGCGCCGATTCGCCCGGCCGCAGCGGGCGGAACTGGTAGCGCATGCCGAGCTGCGCCGTCACCAGCACGAACGGCACGATCATCACTACCAGCGGCGGCCAAATCGAATACCACAGGCGTCCGGCCGTCGCCGCCAGCAGCCGGCCCTGACAGGCGAACATCGTTCGGAGTTCGTCCTTGAACAGCACCATCCCCAGCAGCGCCGACCAGGTGCGGTCGCTCATCTCGCGCAGCTTCTGCTGCCGCGACGTGTACTTGAAGACGAGCATCATCAGCACGGCGGCGACCAGCGACCAGAACGTCAGCGCCGCCCACGGCGGGAGCTGCGCGAACGGCGCGAAGCACAGCTCGGCGATCGGGTTCAGGATGGCGTTGATCCAGCGCATGATGATGGGTGCGATGTCCCGGCGTGATTATTCCAGATAACCGAGCCCGCGCAGGCGTTCCTCCACCTTCGGGTCGTCCTCGAGGTTTTCCAGCGTCTCGGCCTCGCGCTGCAGGATGTGCACGACGAGTTCCTCGACCGACGAGTAGCCGGCGATCTGCGCGCACTTCTCCAGCCGCTCCCACAGCGCCTTGTCGATCTTGATCTTCGGCGAGAACATCAGCTTCGTCTCCGATTCGGGTTTGCCGCGCGGCGTGCCGCTCAGAACAACGGCCGGCCGATCATCTGCTGCGGCACCGCCAGACCGTACTCCTGCAGGATCGACGGCGCAACATCCGACAGGTTCGGCGCGTCCACCTTCAGCCGCCGGTTGGCCAGCAGGACCCCCGGCACAATGTCGGCCGCGACGCAGTGGTCGCCCGACCAACGCTCCTTGTTGTCCTCGAATAACTCCAGCGGGATCTTGCCCAGGCCCGTCGCCCACGAAGAGCGGTAGCCCGCGGCATAGCCGACGATCAGGTCCGGCGCCGTCTCCGGATCGCAGCCCGGAAACACCTTGTCCGTGCGGTAGACTTCCGCGATCGCCCGCTCGCCCGTCTTCGGGTCGCGCAGCTCTTTCAACTTGCGCGAGATTTCCTCCATCAGGGCCTCCCGCTCCCCCGCATCGACGATCCCGTACCCGTCGCGCCCGCGCACGTTGAGGTACAGGCAGTTGATCCCGAACGCGTATGCCTTCGTCCGCGACCAGTCGACGTCGATGAACATTTCGTATTTGTCCTGCGGGAAGTTGCCGTAGAGCTTGATGTAGCCCTCGGCCAGCAGCCAGGTGTTGAGGTTGACGCCCCGCGCAAAGCTGTTGAAGCCATGGTCGGAGCAGACGATCAGCAGGTCGTCCTTGCCCACGCGCTGCATGACGATCTCCAGCGCGCGGTCCATCTGCTCGTACAGCTTTTCCAGCAGGTCGCCGTACTGTTCCTCCAATTCGCGCGTGTAGAGCGGGTGATCCGGGTCGCGCGCCCGCCAGATCATGTGCGCCTGCTGGTCCGTGCTGCCGAAGTAGAAAAAGAACATCCCCCCCTTGAACTCCTTCAGCGCGAAATCGAGCTGGGCGAAGCGCTCCTCCAGCACATGGGTCGCCTGCTGCACGTACTGCTCGTCGTTGAGCGCATCCTCGCTCAATCCCGAATGTTCCTCGGGAATCCCCTGCGTGTAGAACAGCCCTTTCTCCGCCGCCAGCTTCGCCGCCCAGTCCGCCGGCTCGCTGATCGGCTGAAACGGATTCTCCGGGTCGATGTTCAGCGGCGAGACGTACAACTCGATTTCCGGGTGCGTGGCCCGCAGCAGCATCCGACAGATCGCCGTCGTGCTCGTCGGGAACCCGGCCGCGCTGAGCAGCCCGCCGTATGGAATCCCCGTGTCGAACTCCACCCGCACCCAGTCGCTCCATTCGCCGACCTGCATCACGATCCGCTGCCCCTGCACGTTGACCGCGGCGACGGCGTTCTCGGGGTCGCGGTCGATCGTGAACGGCACGCGGATCGCCGGCGCCGACTTGCCCTCGGGCATCTTGCGCAGGTAGTTCGCCGGTCCGACCAGCTCACCCTCCGCGCGGTCGCGGTCCATCCAGAGCAGGCGGCAGATCTTCCCGCCCGAGACCCCTTTTTCCACCGTTCCGGCCGCGCTCTTGTAGAGCGAGAAACTGCCGTACCCGCCGCTCATGTCCGGCGTGCCCATGCCCGTCAGCGCGTGATAGGGCGCGCCGCTCGCCTTGCCCGGCGGAAACTGCGACGGCATGCGGAACACCAGCGCCGGGATGCCTGCTTCCGTCAGATACTCCCAGAACGGCTTGCCGCGCCGCAACAGCACCTGCCCCTCGCCGCCCCAGTAAGGAATCGCCCACTCGCCGAACTCGGCCGTCTTCGGCTCGTCGCCGGCCTCGGCCGTCGAGAGGTACGGCTCGAACTCCTTCGTGAACTTGTCGCGCTTGGACGGCACCCACTTGCGGTGAATGAAGTCGAACACGTTGTGCAGCCGCGCATCGCTCCCCGTGATCAGGTTCGACCATGCCACCGGGCTCTGCGGCGGGATGCTCGTTCCCAGCGGGCTGAAACAACCCTCAGCGCGGAGCTTGCTGAAATGCGGCAGCCGCCCCTGCGCCATCATCTTCTCGACGATCTTCGGGTCCATGCCGTCCATGCCGATGACGTAGACGCTCCGGCCGGACCAGGAATCATCGCGGCAGCCCAGTGCGCACCATCCGGCGCACAGCAGAAAACCGCCCAGTATCACCGCTTGGCCGCACCTCATGCCGCCGCCCCCTCTCCCGTCGCCAACAGGCTCTTCCCGTCGAAATGCCGCGGCCGCGGCACGCCGAACAACTCGCACACCGTCGGCGCCAGATCGACGATGTTCGCGCCCTCGCCGCGCAGCTTGATGTTGCTGAACAGGATACCCGGCACCAGCGCCGGATCGATGCAGTGATCGCCGCTCCAGGCATGCGTGTTGTCGTAGAAGACCTTCTCGGCCGTCTTGCCCACGGCCGACTCCCACGACACCCGATACCCGACGTTGTAGCCGACGATGATGTCCGGCGCCGCCGACGTGTAGGGCCCGCTGTAGACGCGCTCGCGCGGATACGCCCCGTGAATGCCCGGCTGCCCCGTCTCCTCGTCGCGCAGGCCCGTCAGCTTCGCCGCGATCTCGTCCTTGAGCCGCTCGGCCGGGTCCCCCGGCTCCACGATCCCCTGCGACTCGCGCCCCTTGAGGTTGAGGTAGATTCCGGCCAGCCCCATCGCGTACGCCCGCGTCTGCGACCAGTCCACCGCGCGGTTGTACGTCTGGCTGCTCGTCCGCGCGCCGTCCTTGAGCACGAGATACCCGTTGTCGCGCAGCCACGCATTCAGGTCCACGCTCCGCCGGAACGGCTTGAAGCCGTGGTCCGACATGACGACCAGCGCATCGCCCGGCCGCAGCGTCGCCGCCGTCCGCCCGACGAGGTCATCCATTCGCCGATACATCTCGCGGATCGTGTCCCGATGCGCGTCACGGTCCATGCCGCGGCACGCCGGGTGGTTCTCATCGTGAAACCGCCAGAACATATGCTGGATGCGGTCCGGCCCGTCGAAAACGCAGATTACTACGCCGCGCCGCACGCGCCGCAGCGCATCAAAGAACATCTTCTCCCGCTCACCGTGGATGCTGTATGCCTGTTCGAGAAATGCGTCTTCGTGCAGCACGCGCTCGCTGAGCGACACCGTATCCTCCGCCAGCCCCAGCGTCGAGAACGTCCCGTTGAGTTTCGCCAGATACTGCGAGTAGAACGGCGGATGCGAGATCGGCATCACCGGTTTGTCAGGGTTGATCTGGATCGGCGTGCAGTACAACTCGAACTGCGGCGTCAGCCGCCGCAGGAACATCCGGCACGAGCCGCTCACCGTCAGCCCCGGCCCCGCCTTGAACCCCACCGTCACCCAGTCGGTGAACTGCCCTTCGCGCAGCTCGATCGTCTGCCCATCCAGGTGCAGGTCGGCCACGCCCTCGACGCCCGCGCGCGGCACAACACGGAAGGGGATCTGCATCTGCCGCCGGTCCTCGCGCATCGTGTCCTCGGGTCCGACGAGGTGCGACTCGATATGCCCGTTGCGCCGCGCCACCGCCAGTCGCTCGCCGCCCTGATCGCCCTCGGCCCCGACCGCCTCGCCCGCCACGTCGGCGTAGAACGAGAACATCCCCTGCGTCCCGCGCAGATCGGGCACGCACATGGCGGAGAGCATCACGCCGTGAAACTTCTCCGGCGGAAAGGTGATGGGCACGCGGATCACGCTGCTGAACACGCCGTATTCACCGAGGTGCGTCCAGAACGACTTGCTCTTGCGCAGCCAGGTGATCTCCGGCTTGCTCAGCGGGATGCGCAGCCCCGCCAGCCGCAGGAACCGCTTCGGCTCGCGGATGCGCACCGACGACATCGTCGGGAGATAGCTCACCGGGTTGCGCGAGATGAAGTCGTAGATATTGTGCTTGCCCGGGTTGACGCCCGTGCTGAACGACGACCAGGCCACCGGCGAGAGCGGCGGATAGGTTGTGCCCAGCCGCGAATAGCTGCCCTGCTCGCGCAGCCGCGCCAGGTTCGGCAGCAGCCCCTCGTCGAGATACTTCTCGACCAGCGTCGGCTCCAGCCCGTCCAATCCGAGCACGACCAGCCGCTTCACCTTGCTCCGCGCGTACACATTCCGCCCGCGCACCGCGCGGATCAGCCAGCGGATCGGCCAGGTCAGCATCAACACGACCGCCAGCAGCAGCGCGACGAACACCGCCAGGAACGAACCGACCAGCGCCACGCCCGCGCCCGGTCCGATATACGCCTGCGCCGGCGCGGCCGGCAGCAGCACGAAAACGATCACCACCGCACCGACGACTGCCGCGCGGCCAAGCTGAATTCGCCTGTTGCAGATGGGGGACACCTCGTTCATTCCGCGTTCCGCCAGAGCCTGCTTTCATCGTCCGGCAGGAGGCGAAAGTCCTGTAGCTTAGCAAACCGTCCGGAGTTACGCACGTTGGCCGAGCGGCCGTGGCCGGATGCGGCGGGCTGATCATTGTTCGTTCGCGGGGCCGCTGCGGTTCACCGAATTGCTGCCCTCACCCGTGGTCCGCGTCGGTGCGGCGGTCTGTGCGGCAAACTCTCGCCACATCTGCTCGGTCGTCGCACCCGCCGGCGGCAGTCGCCGCAGAAGCAGGTATTTGCGGTACCCCTCGCGCGTCGTCGCATCCAGTGCGATGAACTGCGGCGCGTACATGCTCATGCCCGGCTCCTGGCTCCACTGCGCGGCCAGCGCCCGCGAGGCCGGCATCACATCCGGCCCGGAAATGAGGATCGTGTCCCAGTACGTCGGCCGGTCCTTGAGGAAGTACGCGCGCGGCACGTACTTGTCGTGGCCCGGCGAACGCCGCTCGTTTGCCGCCGGCCCCAGCGCCACCTCGCGCGTCACCAGCCCGTGCTGGTCGTACAGGAACAGGTTCGTGTGGTAGCCCAGCGCGCCGATCACGTCGGAGACCATCGACTCGCCCGGACGCTCGATCGTCGCCAGCGCCTGCCCAATCTCGCTCCACATTTGCCCGTTGGTGTTCATATACTGCCACTGCGCCAGTTCGCTGCGAAACGCCGTAGTGTTATGGCGGAAGTGGAAGCGCTCGCGCACGGATTTCGGTATGACGTGCACGTCCCAGCCGGGCAGGGCGCCGACGACGATCACGGCGAGGCCGGCCATCGCCGTGAGCGCGCGCCGCCACGCGGCCCGCCCGCCGAGCCCGTCAATCAACAGCGCCAACAGCAGCGCGTGAAACGCCAGCCCCGGCACGATCAGCCGCCCCATCGCCATGAAGTCGCCGCCCACCAGCACGGCGTACGCCGGCACAGCCAATGCCATCGCCGCGATCGGCCAGCCGCAACGACTTCGCCCGCGCGCCAGCGCGGGCGCGACGCCCAGCATCGCCGCCCCCGCCGAGATGAACGTCAGATAGAACACCGCGACGTAGCGCCACCCCCGCGCCAGCGACTCCGCACTCACCCCGACCTTGACGTAATACGGATTCGGCATCGGCACGCCGAAATACGTCCACCGCCAGGCGAAGTAGATCGCATATCCACCCAACAGCACGCCAAAGTAAATCACCGCCCAGCGCCACGCTGCGCGCTGCGTCGTCGTCGCCTTACCGCCGCGCTCGATCGCCCGCGCCGCGATCGCCAGCACGCCGATCGCCACCGCCCAGTGAATGCCCTCGATCCGCAGCAGCGCCAGCGCCAGCGCCGCGATCGCTCCGCGGAGCGCCGCCGGCCCGCCCTCGCGCAGCACCAGCCGCTCGAAGACCACGAACACCATCAGCGCGAACGGCATCGTCTCCAGCCCGCTCGTCGACCAGGCAGCGTACGGCACCGACGCCGCGAGAAGCAGCGCCCCCAGCGCCGCCGCCCCGACCGACAGACCCAGCCGCTGCCGCGCCGCGCGATTCACCAGCACCAGCAGCACCGACCCCGCCGCCAGCGACAGCAGCGGCATCACGAAAGTCACCGGCAGCCGCAGCCACTCGCACACGGCCGCCCCCGCTACCCAGAGAAAGTTGCTATACCCCTCCACCGGCGGCTGCTCGCCCGGATTGAAGCGCAGCCCCAGCCCCTGCGCCAAGTGTTTCGCGTAGCGAAACGAAATGTATGCATCGTCGCAAACGAAATAGAACCGCCAGGTCAGCCCTGCGTAGATGGCCCAGATCGCGCCGAGGATGATTCGCTCGCCCGCGCGACGGCTGCGCGCCTCCGCCGCCTCGCGCGCACCCGAGCCTGCGCCCGACGCACCATCGCCGGTATTCCGAAATCCGCAATCCGCAATCCGCAATTCCTGCGTCAACCTACGTCCTGTACGCCGACATCCGCACAGTCGCCGTCATTCCGCAATCAGCAATCTGAGAATCCACTCTCTCACTGTCCCTCCTCGCCGCCCTCCGTCGTGCCGTCGTCGCGCAGATAGCCGAGACTTTTGAGCTGTTCGATCCGCTCGGACTCGTCGATTCCGGGGAGCGGTGCCGCCGACCGCGCCCGCAACCACTCGGCCGTGTCGTGCGTGGCGATCGTCGCCGCGCGCACCTGCCCCGTCGCGGCCCCCTCGATGATCCGCAGCATCGGCCGGCCGTCCATGTCCGCCCCGATCGGAATGTCCATCAGCAGCAGGATCGTCGGCGCGATGTCCAGCACCGACCCCAGCGACGTCAGATCGCTCTTGCCCAGCTCCGCCAGCGGCTTGGGCGGCGCGATCCGCCGGATGCGCGGGCCCGCCGCCGCGAAGAATCCGGCCGGCGCATGTCGATGATGCCCCGAGTTCATCCCCCCCGGCCGCCGGTTCGGATCGAAAAAAGCCTCCACGTTGTCCGCCAGCATTCCGTGGTCCGAGCAGATGATCACCGTCGACTCCGCCGGGTACAGGTCGAGCAGATTGCTCAGCATTTCGTCGAAGCGGATGTACGTCACCGGCAGAATCCGCCCGTAGTCCTCCAGCTCCTCGTCCGTCGGGCGGTGCTTGAACAGCTCCGGCCGCGCATAGCGGAAGAAGCGATGCCCGACTACGTCCGGTGTCCCGAAGTAGATCGCCGTCAGCTCCGCGCGGTTCGGCTCGGCGGCCAGCGCCTGCGCGATGCTGAAGTATGTGCTGTCGGCGCGGAAAGCCCACGCCACGCTCGTCCACAGCGCCGCCGTCAGCTTCGACTGCGGATAGCGAAACTCGCCGTACACACGCCGCGTCAGCGCCGGCAGCTCCTCCGCGACGCGCGTGAGATGTGCCAGCATCTCCGCCTGCCGCGCCGGCGGGTACACCTGTCCGTCGACCCCCTCGTACAGCCCGCCCTTCCAGATCTTCTCCGCCGAGTCTGCGTCCGGGTCGTCGATCGTATTCGTCTGCGAGACCATCACGCCGTTCACCGGATCCGCCGGCCACGTCAGCCACCAGCCAATCACGTTCACGCTGCGCCTGGCCTCGCTGACGATGTCCCACAGCGCCTTCGTGTGCCGGTCGCGGCTGTTGTAAAGCCGCACCGACGGCGGATCGCCGCCCTCGTTCACCGTGAAGCCCTTGATCCCGTGCTTCTCCTTGATCTTTCCCGTCGCCACCGACGTCCAGATGATCGGCGACTGGGTCGGATAGGTAGTTTCGAGCAGGCCGAAGCAACCGCGCTCCATCAGCGCCGTCAGCGCCGGCATCTTCCCCTCGCGCACGAGCGGCAGAACGAACTCCCACTCCAGCCCGTCCGCACCGATCAGCAGGATCGGCGGGCCCGGCTTCGGCGCGGCATCCCCCGGCCGGCAACCGCACGACAGCGAGGCCGCGAACAGCAGGGCCGGCATCAGCAGTGCAATCACGCGAATGCGAAGGTTGGGTGCGATCGCGGCTCCCCCGGTCTACCGGTTTCCATCCTCGGACTTGTCGCCCCCCAGATACCCCAGCGTCCGCAGCCGCTCAAGCTGCTCGGGCGAGATCGGCGCCGCCCGCTCGCTCTGCCCCAACTCTTCATCATAGAGCGTCAGTCCGGCAAACCACTGCCGCAGCGCCGCTTCGAGTTGCCGTGCCTGCTCCGCCTCCTGTGCGATCAGGTTTTCCGTCTCGCCCGGATCGGTTCGCACGTTGTACAGTTCGTTGCCGCCTTCCGAGGCGACGATCAGCTTGTACCCGTCCAGTTCGATCGCACGATAGGTCCGCATCCAGCGCGTCCAGTTCAGGTCGGGGAAGCGCTGCGACGCCTTGAGCAGCGCGTTGGGCGTAGGCGCCAGCATCTCGCTGACGATCGGCCGCCGCGCGTCGCGCTCCGCCGCCAGCAGGCTGACCGAGTTCGGCGTCGGCGCCGGCGGCGCCACCCCGGCCAGATCGAGCACCGTGGCGTACACGTCCAGCACCGGCGTCGGCTCGCGCACCCGCCCCGGCTCCACCCGCGGCGGATACCGCAGCAGCAGCGGCACCCGCGTCAGCGTGTTGTAGATGCTGTACTTGTGCTCCATCAGGCCGTGCTCGCCGAGGTTCTCGCCATGATCGGAGACGACGATCACCACCGTCTTGTCCAGCAGCCCGCGCTGCGCCAGCATCTCCAGCAGCGCGTGCGTCGCCGCGTCCAGGTCGACCAGCGAGGCGTTGTACACGCCGTTGATGACGGCCAGATCTTCGGCGCTGTAGCGCCGCCGCCCGAACATGAACTCCATCTGCGCATCGTGCGACTGATCGACGAGGTACGACTGCCGCACCTGCTCGGGGGGCATCACGCGCTGTCGCGCCCCCGTCGAAGGGATCCGCGGGTCGTGCGCCTCCATGTAGTTGAGAAACGCAAACCACGGCCGGTCGTCCTCGCGCGACGCCAGCCACCCCTCCAGCGCTTCGCGGATCACCGGCCCCGCCTCCTTCAGGTCCGCCTCGCCGATCAGCGCCTTGCCCTGCTGCCGGCGCGATTCGTTGATCCGCACGCTCATTTCGTTGCTCGCGTCCTGCGGCGCCACCTTGCGCGCAATAATCTCCGCCACGCGCTGCTTCCACCGCTCGTCCCAGGCGTATTCATCGCGCGAGAAACCCTGCACGAGGTTCGCGTTGCGGCTGAAATGCGGATTCGAGGAGAAGCAGTAGGTGTCGTAGCCCGCGTCGCGCAGCGTCTCCGCCAGCGTCGTGAACCGCCCGTCCAGCCACTTGTGATAGGCCGTCGCCCCGTGCTCCGACGGCACCAGCCCCGTCAGAATCGAGGCGTGCGAGGGGATCGTCCAGATCGCCGGCGAAACCGCCTGCTCATAGACCCGCGCGCCGGCTGCAAACGCATCCAGGTGCGGCGTCGGCGACGGCGACTGCCCGTAGCACCCAAGACGGTCGGCCCGCACCGTGTCCCACATCACGATCAGCACGTTCGGCCGAGCCGCCGGCGCCGGCGCACGGTCACCCGGCGTCAGCCCCAGACCCAGCCACGCTAGCGCGCCGATCGTCAGCAGCCCGCACACACCGACCACGCGCATCAGCATGCTTCCTGCTCGTTGTATCCCGAATCGACCCATCGCTGCCGCCCGCGCTCAATCAACGTACATCGGCAATCCCGCGGTGCGGGTCATTCTAACGCTGTTGCCGCTCCCCGGCAGGCCCGGTAGCATCGCGCGCCGTGGCAGCGGGCAGCGGACACGATAACAAGCTCGGCGGTGCCTCGTCCCGTTCCGACTCGCCCGCAGCGCCGCGACGCCATCTCGCCGCCGCCGGCTCGCCCCGGCCGGCCACGCCCGCGCATCCGATCGGCGGAATCGCCGTGCGCCTCGGGCTGATCCTCCTCCTGCTGATCTACGCCGCCTGGGCCCTGCGGTTTTTCTTCCTCACCGACGACGCCTACATCTCCTTCCGCTACGCGCGGCACCTCGCCTCCGGCATCGGCCTGCGCTTCAACGCCGCCGAGCAGCCGCCCGTCGA
>CAZNDQ010000082.1:0-11738 GCA_964571825.1 uncultured Planctomycetales bacterium
GCGGACGGGGCCAGTTCAGCGGCGCGACGGGACCCCTCCCCCGCCTGCTCCGGCCTGCCCCACGCCTCATAGAGTAGCGCCAGTCGCCGCGCGATGTGCGGCGCCTGCCACTCTTCCAGCAGCGGGCTCCCCCGCGCCGCATCGAAGGCCTCGCGCAGCAGCGACTCGATCTCCTCGTGCTCCCGATTCACGGCCAGCACGCTCACCAAGCTGTGCATCGCGGTCAGCGTGTCGCCATGCGCCAGGCCGAGCGTGCGGCGGAAGATGGCGAGCGACTCGCGCAGAGACTTCTCGCTCGCGTCAAAGTCGTTCAGCGTGTATTGCAGGACGGCGAGATTGTGCAGGCTGGTGGCCACGTCGGGATGGTCGGCACCGAACAGCCTGCGGCGAATGGTCAGCGCCTCTTCGTAGGCGACGCGGGCGCCGTCGACGTCGCCCAATCCGTGCAGCGCCTGCGCCAGATTGTCGAGATTCGTCGCCACGTTCGGATGAAATCCGCCCAGAATCCGGCGGTTGACCTCGGTTGCCTCACGGAACAGCGGCGCAGCCGCCTCGAAGTCCTTTCGCGCCAGGTACACCGAGCCCATGTTGTTCACCGCTTCGCCAAGGATCGGCTTGTCCGCGTTCCGCGGGTCCCGCGCCAACGCCAGAACGCGCTCCAGCAATCGCCCTCCCTCGTCGTTCTTTCCCTGGTCCAACAGCGTCAACGCCAGGTCGTTGGCACACGCGGCCGCGTGCTCCGCCGCGTGCTCGCCGAGCCGCTCGAAAACCGCCAGCGCGCCGCGCAAGTCCGCCTCCGCCTCGGCTGCGCGCCGGCCAAACTTCCGTGTCGCCCCGCGCTGGTGCAGCGCCTCGGCATATTCCGCCGATTGCGCGCCGGACAACCGGCCGCCCAGGCGCACCGCTGCATCCGCCTGCGCCTCCGCTTCTTCAAACCGCGCGACGCCGAGATAGCTGCGGCTGATTGTCAGCCGCACGGCCGCCTCTACCTCTGGTTGCTCCGACAGGCTGCCCGCGTCGAGCGCCGCCGCCGCGCGGTCGAGCGCCTCCCGCACCGTCATCTCCCGCTGGGCACTGTGCCGCGGGTCCGCCGACGCCAGCATCTCCTGCATGAAGCGATTTACCGCCTCGGCCTTCTGCGCCGCACGACGCGCCAGCCGCCCCTGCTCCGTGGCGACGTCGCGCGCCCGTACCGCCGCAACGAATCCGATCAGCGACAGCGCCAACCCGAGCAGCAGCGCCGCTGCGATGCCCGCCACCGCCACGAACGCCGCCCGGTTGCGCCGCGCGAACTTCCGCATCCTGTAGCCCACCGTCGGCGGGCCCGCCAGCACCGGCTCGTCTCGCAGATAGCGGTCGATCTCGAGCGCGATGTCATTCGCCGACTCATAGCGCCGCGCGCGGTCCTTCTCCAGGCATTTCATCACGATCCAGTCGAGATCGCCGCGCACCCGCCGGATCAGCGCGCGGTGTTCCGCTGCGCCGGGCGACGTCGGCGCGCCGTCCGACGTCGGCGGTGCCGACT
The DNA here is from genome assembly GCA_964571825.1 of uncultured Planctomycetales bacterium. GTDB lineage: Bacteria > Planctomycetota > Phycisphaerae > UBA1845 > CAZNDQ01. The sequence continues at coordinate 1,526 of CAZNDQ010000082.1, forward strand.
GCCGCCCCAGCCGCGTGCTCGGCCGCGGCGGCTCCACCTCGCGGATAATCCGCTGTGCCTCCGCGTACCCCTTGCTCATCAGCGACTGCGGATCAAACGGCGGCGCACCCGTTAGCAACTCGTATAACAACACACCCAGCGCGTACACGTCCGTCCGCGTGTCGATATCCGGCCGGCCCAGCTCCGCCTGTTCCGGGCTCATGTACGCCGGCGTGCCGAGCAGGCCGCCCGGCTGCGTGAACGCCGTGTGCGCCGTCAACCGCTGCTCAGTCGCCTTCGCCACACCGAAGTCGATGACCTTGACAATTGCGCCGATGCTTCCGCTCTCCGCCGTTGTATCGACAACCAGGACGTTACTCGGCTTGATGTCGCGGTGGATAATGCCTTTCTGATGTGCGTGCTGAACTGCGTGGCAAACCTGTTTGAACAGATCAAGCCGGGCCTGGAGGTTCAATCCCCGCACATTGGCATACGTTGTGATCGGCACGCCCGGCACGTACTCCATGACGAAGTACGGCCGGCCCCGTTCCGTCGCGCCCGCGTCATACACCGCCGCGATGTTCGGGTGATTCATCAGCGCCAACGCCTGGCGCTCCCCCTCGAACCGCGCGATCACCTCCCGCGAGTCCATGCCCGGCTTGATCACCTTCAGCGCCACGACCCGCCGAACCGGCTCATCCTGCTGTGCGCGGTAGACGGTCCCGAACCCGCCCTCGCCGACGACCTCCAGCGGCGTGTACCCCCCGATCCGCGACGGAAGCGCGGCCGCGTTGGTAATCGCATCTTCGCCGCGCTCCGATGCAATGCCGTGCAGCGTCGGCTCGCGCAGAAACGCCCCTGCACGAGCATGCGCCGAAAGCAGTTCGCACACGGCGCCACGCAGCGCCGCATTACCGTCGCAGAGCCGCTCCAGTGCCTCTGCGCGCTGCCCCTCCGGCCTCTCGACCAGTTCCTCGAAAATCGACTTGACGCGCTGCCAGTCGGACATGAACGAACCCTGCCGCTACCCCCCCCTGCCCGACTGCCGCCTCAGCGCTACGACGCCGGCTCCAGTTCATTGAAGAGCCACGCCCGCGCAAATGCCCACTCGCGCTTGACCGTGCGCTCCGACAGCCCAAGCGCCGCCGCCGTCTCCTCCACGCTCAGCCCCGCGTAGAAGCGCAGCTCCACTACCTGCGCCGCCCGCGCATCCTGACCCGCCAGCCGCGTCACCGCGTCATCCAGCGCCTGCACGTCCTCCGGGTCCGCCGCCGCCGCCAGATCGACTGCGTCCAGTGGCAGCCGTCTCATCTCGCCGCCGCGCTTGATCCGCCCGCGCCGCCGTGCGTGGTCGATCAGGATCCGCCGCATCGCCTGCGCCGCCGAATAGAAGAAGCTTGCCCGGCTCGGCCAGCTCACCGGCTCGCCCCCGATCAGCCGCAGATACGCCTCATGTACAAGCGCCGTCGCCTGTAGCGTGTGGTTCGGCGACTCCTGCTGCATCCGATGGCGCGCAATCGCCAGAAGCTGGTCATATACCAGCGGCAACAGTTCGTTCGCCGCCCCCGAATCGCCCTCCGCCGCCGCGCGCAGCAGCCGCGTCACCCCCTCACGGGAAGAGCGATCACCATCACCCGGGCTGTGCGCGGACGTCACGTCGGCCATGATCCCTCCGGTCCGGCTGGAACGGCGTGCTGACGACGCCCATTATACGCCGCCGAACCCCCGACAGGCACGGAATCACAACCCATGTACCGTTGGTTATCTGAACCGAAAAGACCTGTACAGCTACGCTATTCTCCGGACGACGCGCGGCGTCAATGCTCCGGGGTGGCCGCTGCAGGCGCGACCGCCCCGCCGAGGCCCGCGCGTGATGCCCACCGCGCCACTTCCTGCACGAGCGTGGCACGACGGATCGGCTTGGACAGGTAGGCGTCGCAGCCGGCAACCAGGCACCTGTCGAGGTCGCCCTTCATCGCGTGAGCGGTGAGGGCGATAATCGTGCCCTTGTAGCCGGCTTCGCGCAGCCGGCGCGTCGCGGTATATCCGTCCATCACCGGCATCTGCATGTCCATCAGGATCACCGCGAACGGCTCGCCTTTGCCATGCGCATCCAGCGCGACCATTGCACCGGTCTCGCCATTCTCGGCAATCGTTACTTCCGCGCCCGCCTTGCGGAGTACGTGCGAAACCAACCGCTGATTATCCGGCCCATCCTCGACCAGCAACACGCGTCCTTCGATCTCCGGAAGCGCCGCTTCCGCCGGCTGCGGTGCGGGGGATTCGATGACGACGTCCGGCGAGGCGATCATCTGCACGCCGGCCAGCGGCCCGCAGGAAACGGCCAGCGTGAACGTGCATCCCGCGCCCGGTCGGCTCCTGACCGTCACATCGCCCCCTAGCAGTGCCGCGATCCGCTTCGTGATCGACAGTCCGAGCCCGCTCCCGCCGTACTTGCGCGTCGTCGATGAGTCCGCCTGCGTAAACGGCTGGAATAGCCGGCCAATCTCCGCCTCCGACAACCCCGGACCGGAATCGACTACGTCAAAACTAAGCATTTCACGCGCACGATCATATTCGGCGATCACACGAATCGTGCCGCGCTCCGTGAACTTCACCGCATTGCCCACCAGGTTCAGCAGTGCCTGCTTGAGCCGCACCGGGTCGCTTTCGATGCTCTCCGGGATCGGCGCCCTAAATTGCAGCAGCAAATCCTTGCCATCCTCCCGCGCGCGCGGACCCAGCAGACTGAGCACGTCGTGCAGCAGCAGCCGCGTGTCGACCGACGTGCGCTCCACCTCCAGCTTGTCCGCCTCAATCTTCGACAAGTCGAGAATATTGTTGATCAGATTGAGCAGGTGCTGCCCGTTGCGACGGATCACCTCCGCGGCCTCTGTCCGCTCCGTCTCGGTTGTCGCCGCGTCGAGCAGCAGGTCGGTGAATCCGATGATCGCCGCCATCGGTGTGCGAATTTCGTGGCTCATGTTGGCCAGGAACGCGCTCTTGGCCCGATTCGCATCGTCGGCCTCATTCTTGATGCGCTGCAGATCCTGGTTCTTCTCCCACAGGTCCGACAGCGCACGTTGCAGTCGATCGTGAATCTCATTGACCACGCTCTCCTGCACCGCGAGAAGTTCCTCGAGCGTCAGTACCTTGGCGCGCAGCGTCTCGAGCGCGCGCTGGCAATCGCTCGGCACCGTCAGAATCTGTCCCACGGGGTCTTCGATCATCTTCAAGCGCCCCCCAGCGCTCCGTCTTCGGCAAAATCAAGCAGCGCCGCCTTGACGCTCAGCGCCAGCGGTTTGAACATGTCCGCCGTCTCCACGGAAATGCGAATCCGCAGAAAGAGAATCACGGCAAACATGTTTCCGGAAGGAAACCCCCCGCCGAAGCCGAGGACCGAGCGCACGCCGTGCGGAATGACGAATGACTCCTGCGCCGGAACGTACGGACTTCCCGCCGCTTCCGCCACGTGAAAAACGTTGAATTGCCGCTGCGCGGTCTCGCGCATCAGGTGCGCGTCCGGCGACACCACGTCCTCGGGCCGCAGCCCGAACTGGCTCACCAGTCGCCCGATCATCGGTGTGTGTTCGATGAACTCTGTGCTGCGCAGCGGAATGACGCGGTGTCCTGCCGACGTCGCCGCCTGGTTCCACGCTGCCTGGCAGCCCCGCGTCCCCACCAGCACGAGGCAGCGCAGATCGTCCGCCGGATGTTCCTCGCCGAGCGCCGACCGCGCCACTGCCTGAAGATCCGGGCAAAGGCCGTCGTATCGATGCGTCTTGAAGATACGCGCCAGCACAGCGGCGCGCTGCCCGCCTTCATCCACGAGATGCTCGTAGAGAAACTCGATTAGGGAATCGCCTGCGCCCGTGAGGCTTGCCGCCGTGCTCGCCATTTCGCGCAGCGTCCGTCCGCATTCGATCATGTCGCGCATGCTGAACCGCGACAGATCGAACCGCCGCGCGCTCACGGGGGCCGAGGCGTGGTTCGACATTCGTGCCTTTCAACCCGGCTCCAGCCCGCGGGCCGGCGGCACCAAACGCCGCTCCCGCGGCCGCCGCCACGCCCGCCACCGACGCATGTTTATCGACCGCCGGGCGACGCGGCGAGAGGTCCTTGCGGCATCGGACGCTTTGGCCACTTCATTCGGCGATCGACATGACAGGTTCGACATCGCCTTATCGGTCGCTAGACTGCCGCCGCCGAAACCACCACGCGCCGGATCGCACCGATGGTATACACGCGCACTGATCGCTTCGACCTCTTCCGTCACCTCACCCTTCGCGCCAAACTCAAGCTCGCTGCCGCGGTCTTTTTCATTTTCTCCTGCATCGGCATCCTCTTCGACGTCGCGTTCGCCGCCGCACGACTCCCCTGGTACGGCCCGGTCGCCTGGACAATCTACTCCGGTGCCGTCGCCGTCGGCTGGATGTACTCCTTCAATCGCAGCCTGCGCCTCCTCTGGCTCATCATCCCCCTCCAGTGCATCGCCGCTGCAGTGCTGACGATTGTGCTCTATGGCGACCCGGCCGTTCGCGCCGTTCCGCACGCAGGCTTCGTCCCACGACTCGCCGTCGAAGCTGCTGCGTGCTTGCTCCTGGTCATCATCGGCTACCTGTTGTTTGTCAGCTTCATCCAGGGCGAAGGCGCGCGGAACCTCCGCCTCCGCACCGAAATGAGCCTCGCCGCGCGCATTCACGACGGGCTGGTGCCGCCGATCGAACTCCGCGCTGGCCGGCTCGAACTCTTCGGCCGCTCCCGGGCCGGCGGCGAAATGGGCGGAGACCTGCTCGAAGTCGTCGAAGCCGACGGACGAATGACCCTCTTCGTCGCCGACGTCTCCGGACACGGCGTCAGCGCCGGCGTCGTCATGGGCATGGTCAAGAGCGCAGCGCGCATGCGCCTGCTCTCCGGCGACGATCTGCGCGGCCTCCTCGATGACCTCAACCGCGTGCTCTGCGACCTGACGACCACCGAGATGTTCGTCACACTCGCCGCCCTGCAATTCGATGGCGCGGACGCCGAATATGTACTGGCCGGACACCCGCCGATCTTCCACGTCTGCGCGGCCGACGGCACGCTGTTCGAGCTGACCGGCGAACACCTGCCGCTCGGCGTCATCCGCGAGGAAGCGTATGCGCCGCGTCGAATCAGGACCACGCCAGGAGACCTGCTTGCCCTCTACACCGATGGCCTGCCCGAAACCATGAATGACCGCGAGGAGGAGTTCGGCGTCGCCCGCCTCGAAGCGCTGATCGCGCAGCACGCACGCCGCCCCCTGCCGGAACTCCACGACGAGGTATTGCGCGAAGTCCGAGCCTTCGGCCCTCAACTCGACGACCAGTCGCTGCTGCTTGTCCGCGTCCTGCAGCAAACTACGGAATAAACCCTTCATGCACGTCAGTGTACGTGCGCCCCTGCGTCGGGCTGCCCGCGGCAACGTAGACGACCCCGCCGATCTCGCCCGCCTGAGTCGAATGCCGCGGCGCGGTCATCGGCGACAGCTTGCGCCACGTGTCGGTGGCCGGATCGTAGGCCTCGTTGTCCGAGAACACACCCTTCGAGTTGTTCGCGCCCTCGCCCCCCATGATCAGGATTTCGCTGCCCAGCAGCGCCGCCGAGAAGCCCGCCCGTGCCGTCGGCAGCTTCGCGCCGGCGCTCCATGTCTTAGTCGCCGGATCGAAAATCTCGTGCACGTCAAGGATCGAGCCGATGTCCACCTGCCGCCCGCCGATGCAGTGAATCTTGTCGTTCACCGTCACCGCGACGAAGTGATCCCGCGCCGTCGGCATCGGGCAGACGTTCGTCAGGTCCGTCCACTCGTCCATCACCGGGTCGTACTCGAGCACCAAGTTCGATGCCTGCCCGCCCGACAGCCCGCCAATGACGTAGATTTTTCCCCCCACGACGCCGACGCCCATCGCCCCCGCGACGCGCGGCATCGACGCCCGCTGCGTCCACGCGTTCGTGCCCGGGTTGTAGGAGTACATTTGGTTGACCGACGGCCCCGGCCACTCGATCGTTCCGCCGATCGCGTAGATCAACCCATTAAGCACCACCGCTTGGACGTGGTCCACGGGTGTCCCCGGATGCGATGCCAATTGCGTCCATTCATCCGTGTCCGGCGTGTACCTGTAGAGCGTGGCGATGGTTCCCGCCGGCAGACGCCCCCCGACGTAATAGAGGTGCTCACCCAGCACGACTGCCCCCGCCTCGTGCAGCGGTACCGGTGGCTTCTTAAACGCCACCCACGTCCCCCCGCCGGGGATCGGCGTCGTGTCCGGCCCAGTGCTCTGCGGACAGCCGATAACCATCGCACTCAGCACAGCAGTGCAGGCCATTACGGCGCAATGTTGGGCTCGGAAACCCGGAATGCCAAGTATGCTCATAACCTCATTCCTCACATGAGATTAGCATCAGTCGTCGGGTCGAGCCCGAAACCCGAGGGACGAATCCGCCTTGAGGTATTCTGCACCGGCTGCACCTCGCAACGCAAGCTCGACTCAGGCACAATCGGCATCTCGTCGCCGGTTTCTCTTGGTGTCTGCCAGAGAAACCCTATAATACGCCCCTTGTCAGATGGTCGTGATGGGAACGACGGCGAGCGCGGCCGCCGAACCGGACAGACACCCGTTGCGAGCATATTATATGGGGGCGCGTACTGGGGAGGGGGGTGTCCGAACCATTTTAGACCCGGCGCAATGTCCGATGAAGACCAGTGCCGGTCGTCTCTGACGAACCAGACCAGGGCTCAGGTCTTTGGAAACCGGCAATTCCCCGCAGGCGGTGGACGGCCGCGCCGAGTGACTCGGTGCGACCTGCGATGGACGCGGCAGGGATGTGTCAAGGCACGAGGGAACCGCCCATGACAGCGAACGTGCTCAGGTTGATCTGCGGAATGTCGGCGATGGCCATGCTGGCCTGCCTCGTCGGCTGCCCGGAAACCCCGCCGCCGCCAAAGGGCGACGCCATGAATGGACAGATGCTCTTCGTCACTGGCGACGGTGTGTCCAATTTCAGTTGCTCGATCTGCCATTGTGTCGATGCTTCTGGCGGCTGCATGGCCAGTGCTCCCAACATACAGGACGAGGGATACACTGCCGTTGACCGAAAAACGCGCAGCCAAAACGTCAACCACACCGGCGGAAAATACAACTTCACCGATCAGGAGGTGGCCGACATCGCCGCGTTTCTCGAGAGTTTGAGCGATTCGGACTGATTGCCGCGGCGCCGACCGGCCGGTCTGGCGAGCCGCACCGCGGGGGAGACTGATCAAGAGGACCGTAATGACTATCGCAAATCGATCATTGAGTGTCTGGCTGCTGCGCTTTGTCGCGGGAGGAATGCTGTTCTGCCTGCCCGGCTGCGCCGATTCCTGCTCCATCGTCAACACCAAGTTCGGCGTCTTCGAACGCAAGACCATCCTCTGGGGCAACTCCGGCGCCGGACAGGGATTCAGCCAGCCCGCCTACCTCAAGTTCGGCCCCGACGGCAAACTCTACGTCACCACCTACGAGAGTACGCTCTGGGTCCTGACCCTCGACAATGAAAACGACGTCGCCGCCGTCGAGAAATACCAGCCCCTCGGCGACGACCAGATGCTCACCGGCTTCGCCTTCGATCCCGACGCCCCCGCCAACAGCCCCGTGATCTACGTCGTCAGTTGCACCTCGCCCATCTACAAGACCGCCGACTTCACCGGACGCATCTCCCGCCTCAGCGGCGCCGGCTTCTCCCAGGTCGACAACCTCGTCATGGGCCTGCCCCGCTCCTACGAAAACCACATGACCTTCGCCTGCGAGTTCGGCCCCGACGGACGCCTTTACATCTGTCAGGGCGGCAACACCAACCACGGCCTGCCCAAGTCCGGCGCCTTCGGAAACCGCGAGGAAAGCGCCCTCTCCGCCGCCATCCTCGTCGCCGACGTCAAACACCCCGACTTCTCCGGCATCAACGACGTGCAGGTTTTCGCCCCCGGACTGCGCAATCCCTACGGCCTCTGCTGGCACAGCAACGGCAACATGTACGTCGAGGACCAGGGCGGCAACAAGACTTTCGGCGGCCGGCCCGATGCCGACTGCACCGGCGCCATCGACGTCAACGACAACTTCCCCGATGAACTCAACCTGGTACGCAGCGGATACTACTACGGCCACCCTAACCCCGCGCGCGGCCAGTGCACCTGGGAGGCCGACCTCCTCGACGGCACACCCTATGCCGCCCCCCTTGCCACCTACGCTGTCGGCTCCGTCGTCACCGGCCTGGCCGAATACAAGTCCGCCGCCAACGGCGGAGCCCTGCTCGGCGCCCTCCTTCTCCCCGGCTTCCTCGACGGCAAGATCTACTACACGATCCTCCAGGCCGACGGACTCGGCGTCACCGACGTCGGCGTCTTCGCCCAGACGTACAACAACCCCATCGACCTCACCGTTGGACCCGGCGGCGCCATCTTCATTGCCGAAGCCGGCGGCTCCCTCGAGTACGGCGGCACAGGGCCTTCCAAGATCACCGTGCTCGCACCCTCCGAGCCCGCGCCTTGACCGCGCCCGACGCGCGGTTTCGCAATCCGCCGGTGGCACGCACTTCGCCGCGCACAGCGCAGTACCGCGCGCTGCGCGAAGAGCGCCCGCAAAGAAATCGTTCCGCGCATTTCGCCAACGGGCCGACAATGTGAATCGATGTGTGACATGCACGCATCGCTCGTTGCGGCATGCGCTTGGCGCCGACGCCCCGCGTTGCTCCCGAACTATCAGCGCACGCCGCGATTGACGACGGGCATTGCGCTCCGTACGTTGCCGCCCACTCAACAATTCAACCATCGCCAGGGGAGGTGCCTCGCGTGTCATTCGAATCCGGCTCGGCCACGTTTCGCCGCTACCGCACCCTCGGCCCGCGCGCGGCCGCTCGCCCTGCCACGCTCTGCAAGCGCATCGCCGAGTGCGCCTTCGGCAAGTACGCCTCTCCCGCCCCCGACGAACTCCAGCTCGGCTGGGTCACACCACGCCATCTTCTCGACGCCGACATCGTCGAGCACAGCGTCCTCGTCGGTCGCTTCCTCAGCCTCGTCCTGCGCCAGGACCGCCTGTCCCCGCCGCCCTACCTATTGCGCAGCTACGTCCGCCAGGAAGAGGACGCCGCACTCGCCGCCTCCGGCCGCGACTACCTCACACGACAGGAGCGCACGCTCGCCCGCGAATCCGCGCAGAAGCGCGCCCTCGCCGAGGCCCGCGAAGGCGCCTTCCGCCGCATCGCCGCCTGGCCGCTCCTCTACGATCTCGAGTCCGGTACCGTCTACTTCTCCACCCTCGGCACCACGGCCCACGACCAGCTCGTCCGCATCTTCGCCGACACCTTCGACCTGCAGCTTGAGCCGATTACCGTCGCCTCTGTCGCGCACACGGCCGCTGCGGCCGCCGGCGTCGCCCCCGCATTCGAAGACGCGCGCCCCGCGCACCTCATCCCCCCGCCCGACGTCGGCGCCGAAGAAGCCGACGCCTTCGCCCTCCGCGACGGGAGCTGGCTCGGCCGCGAACTGCTCACCTGGCTCTGGTTTCGCAGCGAGAGCGAGTCCGAGTTCGACCTCGGTGGCGGGCGCCGTGCGGCCGTCGTCGTCGAACGCGCCATGCAGCTCGACTGCGATTTCAAGCTCACCGGCCGCACCAGCATCGCCGCGGCGTCCCCTGGCGCCGCCCCCGAAGCCCTCGCCGCGCTCTGCGTCGGCAAGCAGCCCACCCGCACCGGCCTGATCGTCGCCGACGTCTCCGCTGGCGATGAATACGCGCTGACGCTCGACGCCGCACGCTATGCGCTCTCCGGACTGCGCCTGCCCGAGCCGACCGAGAAGGAACCGCACGCGCGCCGTGAAGAGCGCTACAACCACTTCGCCACCGCCGCCCGCCTCATCGACGACCTCGTCGCCTCCTGGACCCGAACCCGCTTCGCTGCCCAGTGGATCGCCGACCTGGAGAGCCTGCGCCGCTGGGCCACCGGCCGCCCCGCTCGTCTCACTGACCCCCAGCGCGTCTCCGCCTAGTCGACACGTTGGCACACCCGACTGCGCGCACCGAACTAACGCCGCGCCGCACGAGACGTAGCCGCTCGAAGCAGTGACACAATACGCCTGGCTAGCCAGAACACCGGCTGAGAAACGACCCGCCAACCTGAAATGACTGCGCCCTGCAGGACTCGAAGCTGCGACCTGCGGTTTACGGAACCGCGGCTCTATCCGGGC
>CAZNDQ010000083.1:0-11690 GCA_964571825.1 uncultured Planctomycetales bacterium
CCGGCATCGCGGAGAACCTCAAGGGCCTGCGCGAGGAAATCAGACGAATTCTTTTCTATCGCGCCGTCGCCGAGGGGCTGAAATCCGATACCGGCGTCGGCGGCGCACCGCCGCATACCTACCGCATCGGCAGCGATGACCGATGGTACGAAGTCCAGGCCGAGAAGATCGCCACGGAGTCCGCTACCGAACGCCCGCAGCTCCGCAACCCCAAGATCATCGAGCGCATGCGCGACCACACACGCGAGATCAGCGCCGATTACGGCCTCATCACCGCCCAGCGCAGCCCCGGTCAGCCGCTCCCCGAAGCCTCCATTCGCCTCGAGGGAAACGTCACGATTACCGACTCGCTCGAGCCCGGCAAGCCGGTGCAGAAGCCTTCGTGGGATCTCCCGCCTCTGCCCGTTCCCAAGGATGTTCTGCAGCAGGAAGCGAAATACGACGACCGCACGCTGATGGACGCCGGGCAGGACCTCATGCTCGGCCGGAAGATCGCCAACGCCCGCGAGAGCCTCGCCCGCGACCTCGGTGACTCGCTCCGCCGCATGACCGCGGAGATCCACTCGCGCACCGCCTTTTCCGTCAGCGTCCTGGCCACGATGATCCTCGGCGCCGCACTCGGTGCCGTCTTCCGCGGTGCCCACGTCATGACCGCGTTCGGCATCAGCTTCGCCCCCGCGCTCTTCGTCATCGCCGCTGTCGCCATGGGCCGGCAGGTCGCGCAGAATCCCAAATCCGAACTGGCCGGGATCCTCGTCATCTGGACCGCGATCGTTCTCATCGCCGTGCTCGACGTGATCGTCCTCCGGAGGTACGTACGACGATGAATCTCATCTCCGCCATCGAGCATCGAGGAGACGCCGGGTGACCTCCACCCTCGACCGCTACATCATCCGCTCCTTCGCCGTCAACTTCGCCACTTCCCTGTTGGCGATGATCGGCCTCTACGTCGTCCTCGACTTCTTCTTCAACCTCGACGAGTTCGTCGAAAGCGCGCGCGACTTCTCCACCATCGCCCGCAATGTCCTGAGCTACTACGGCTGCCAGGTTTTCCTCTATTACGCCCAGCTCGCCGGCACCATCACCCTCTTCGCCGCCGCCGCGACGCTCGCGCGGATGCAGAAGGCCAACGAACTCGTCGGCGTTCTCGCCGCCGGCGTCAGCCTCTACCGTATCGCCGCGCCCGTCATCATCGCCGGTCTGGCCACGAACTTCCTCTGGCTCGTCGATCAGGAGGTGATCATCCCGGCGCTTGCCCCCAGACTTGCGCGCCAGCACGAGGACGTCGAGGGCCGTCAGGCGCGCAAGGTCTACTTCGTCGAGGACCGGCACAACGCACTGCTCACCGCACTCGAATTCTACCCCGGCGAAAAAGAGATGCGGCAGATGATCGTCATCCGCCGGGACGCGCAGGGATATATGACCGACGTGCTCCGCGCCGACCGCGCTAGCTGGGACGAGGCGGCGCGGCTGTGGCGCCTCGAACGAGGCGTGCTGCTTCAGCCCGCCTCCGCGACCGGCACCAGCACGCGCGAGGCCACCAAGATCCCGCTCGACGTATACGAGAGCGACCTCACACCCGAGTACCTTGCCCTCCGCCAGGCTGCGCAGTGGGTTGACCTGCTCAGCATGCGGCAGCTTGGCCGGCTCGCCGACGCCGACTATGTCGAGCCGCGGCGCGTGGCGCAAATTCGACATGGCCGCTTCGCCCTGCCCTTCATGAACCTCGTCCTGCTCGCCCTCGGCATCCCCTTCTTCCTCAACCGCCTCCCCGAGGGCATCATTGCGCAGGCCGGCAAATGCCTGCTCAACTGCGGCTTCTGCTTCGCCGTCACTTTCGTCAGCCAGCAGGTCATCCATTCCGAGACCTACCCCGCGCTGACCGCCTGGTTTCCGCTGATGGTCTTCGGCCCGCTGGCCGTGCTGTACCTCGACGCGATCAGAACCTGACCGGCTCGATCCAGAGCATCTCCTCGCGGTTTCCGGCCTGGCCTGCCACGGCCGCCTCCACCCGACCCAACACGCGCAAGCCAAGCTCCTCGATCTCGCGCAACGTCGCTGCGATCACCTCCTCGCGCCGCGGCGGGTCCAGCACTCCGCGCCGCAGCCATTCGCGCGGCGCCTCGTAGTGCGGCTTGAGCAGCGAGCAGATTTGTCCGCCCTCGCTCAGCATCTCCCGCGCAGCGCGCACGATGTGCACCTGCCGCGTCCAACCTGCGTCGATCACGACCAGGCTGCAGCGCTCGGGCAACTGCACGTGCAGTGCGTTCGTCCGTTCCATCACCACCACGCGCGCGTCGCGCCGCAGCGAGTAATCGAGCACGCCGTAGCCGGTGTCGATCGCATAGACTTTCGCCGCCCCGCGACGCAGCAGCACCTGCGTGAACCCCCCGACGTTGCAGCCCAGGTCTGCGCACATCCGCCCGCGCAGATCGATGCCGAACTGCTCCAGCGCCGCTGCCAGCTTCGGCGCGGCACGCGAGACGAATCGTTCGCCCTCAGCGGATTGTCCGGACTGCTCGCCCATCGCCGCTCGTTGCATTCCCCGCCGCGCCCGACGTACTCGTCGCGCCGATCGCTACCGCCCGCTTCTACGTGTATAGTAACCGCGCGGCCGCTCCGGAGCCCCGTTCCGTGAACAACGGAAAACTCACGCAGTTTGTGACCCGCCAGATCGTCCGGCCGATTGCCTGGGCGGGCGTTGTCGCCGGTTTTCGCATCCTCCCCGCGCCGACGGAAGCTGAACTGGAACGCGGGCTTGTCGTCCTCCTCCCCGGCGTCGAGGGCGGCGGCTGGGTGATGGGCGCAGCGGCCGCCGGCCTGCGCGACGCGGGCTGGGACGGCGCCATTCGCGTAATCGCCTGGGGCCGGCGCCCGCTCGGCACCTTTCACAATCTCATGAGCCACGAAAAGAACCGCGCGGAAGCACGCGATATCGCTGAAGAGATCGCCGAGTATCGTCGCGCGCATCCTCACGCACCGATTACACTCGCGGGTCTGAGCGGCGGCGCCGGCATGTGCCTCTTTATCGCCGAAGCACTTTCCGAAGACGTGATGCTCGACCGCATCCTGCTCATCGCGCCCGCGCTGTCGCCGACTTATGACCCTGCCCCCGCGGCTGAACGCTGTCGCCGCGGGATCGTCAGCTTCTACAGCGACCTCGACTGGCTCATGCTCGGCGTGGGCACCTCGACGTTCGGCACGATCGACCGACGCTTCGGCACCGCCGCAGGCAAGGTCGGCTTCCTCGACGACAATGGCCGGCTGCGCAACGAACCCTGGCTCACCCAGATCGGCTGGTGCGAAAACTGGCTGCGCACCGGCCACTACGGCGGCCACCTTGGCGGACTCTGCCGAAAATGGGCCCGCGACATCCTCGCTCCGCACATTGCCCGCGACGGCACGCTGCATCGGTAGTGCGTTGCGCGTTGATTCGCACCATCGTTCACAGTTGCTGGAGAATCGGCATCAGCCGCTGGGCCGTCGGCGTCGGCAGATACAGCGGCGCCGGGGGGTACTCGTCGCGCACTGTACGTTCGACGAGCCCGGCCGCCTGCAATTCCTTGAGCGCCAGCGCCAGTGCCCGGTCCGTCACGCCGCGCAGCGCCGTCCGCACCTCCCCGAATCGCCGCGAGCCGCCGTGCAGGGCGTAGATTACCGCCAGCGTCCACTTGCGCAGCCCGACATCCTCGACTCTCAGCGACCGCAACGCATCCTGCAAGAGCACGCAGACCCGCGCTACGCGCGCCCCGGCAGCGGTCAGGAGATACTCCGGCCGCAGTGGGTGCCCATACCCCGGATTCCGCACCACCCAGCCGTGCTCGATTAGCGCATCCAGCGTCTGACGCAGCGCGCCCCGGCTGACGCCCAGGCGATTGACCATCGTCACGAACTTCCGCCCGCCCCCGCGGTGCAGGTCGGCCAACACCGCCACGCCCCAGCGATGGTGAAACAGGACCGTGAATCGTTCCAGTTTGCCCATCGCCGACGCGAGAAATTCGCCCTCCGTCCCCGGACTACCCCTTGACGCCATGAATTATAGCTACTATACTTCGTGGACTCAAGCACCCATGCGGCCGGTTTTCAACACAGCCCTGTAATCGGAGACACACGATGGCTTCTCCCCTTGGATTCGACGGCGGACTCACCCTCGCCATGAAGACCCGCGACCGCAAGGCCGCGACGAAATGGTACGAGGACACCCTCGGGTTCAAGCTCCTCTACGACGTGGCCGAGATCGGCTGGTGTGAATTGGCCACCGAGGTCGCCCGTGTCAACATCGGTCTCTCCGAGGTGGAGACGCCCGTCGTCGGGCACGGGCCCGTCCCGACATTTGGCGTGCGGGACATCGACACCGCGCGGAAGCAACTCGAAGCGAAGAAAGTCCGCTTCGACGGACCCAACATCGTCCACGAGGGGATGGTCAAGCTGGCGACGTTCTACGATCTCGACGGCAATGCGCTGATGTTGTACCAGGACCTGCAACAGCAGCCGTAGCACCCGATCCGTCTGGCACGAAATGCCTGCGGACCCGCTTCAGGAGAGACGGGCCCGATTCCGAAACCGCGCTCTCGCACCCCGCGCGCCACACACAACAGGAGATCGACAATGTCTACGCGCATTGTGCCTGAGCGTTCAGGAAGTTTCCGCGCCGGCCATGCTCGCGCGGCCGTAGCGTGCGCCGTGACGGTTCTGCTGACTCTGGGCGTCGGCCTGCGGGCTCCCGCGTCAGAGCAGCAGGACCGCGCGGATTCCACGCCATCCAAGCCAAGCTCGGCGCAGCCACAGCCCGCCGCGACCCCTGCACACTCTTACACCCTCGCCGACCTTTCCTGGCTCGTGGGCCATTGGCGCGGGCAGGTCGCCGAATCCGTGCTCGAAGAATACTGGAGCGCCCCCGCTGCCGGAGCCATGATGGGCATGTTTCGCTGGGTCCGCGGCGACAAGATCGACGTCTACGAGTTCCTGACTCTCGTCGAGGAGAACGAAGGCGTCACGCTCCGCTTCAAGCACTTCGACGCCGGACTCGTGAGCTGGGAGGAAAAAGATAAGTTCCTGCAGTACCGCGTCGTCAGCGCCGGCCCACAGGAGGTCGTCTTCGAGGATCCGCAGCGGTCATTCCCCCGCCGTATCACCTATCGTCTGAGCGGCGACCAGGCCGTGCACATCCTCGAGGGCGAGCGCGACGGCCAGCCCGCGCGCATGGAACTCCTCTACCGCCGCGTCTGGGACGGTAAAGCTCCGTAATCGCGCGCGGACTGAGTTCGGCCGACAACTTCCGCCGCCGCAAACAAGATTCAGGCTTCTTTTCGAAATTGCCTCAATTCGCTAACAACGGAAGTATGCCGCCCCGAAGCGCCAACTGACCGGCCGCGTCTGGCGTTGCGCCCGCACCTTCGATACGCTCACGCGCATAACTCCCCCGGCGCCACCCCCGCCGCGGTACAAGCCACGCGAGGACGCCCATGCACAGTATGCCCCGCTTCCCGATGCTCGCGCTGCCCGCCGCACTGTTGATGTCCGCCCTTTGCGGCTGCACGACCACAAGCAAATCCGCCGACACCGCCGCCGACCTCTCCCCGGTGCAACTCATTCGCAAACAGGCGCGCGACGTGGCCCCCCTCGTCCGCTCGCGCCTCGCGCGAGACTTCCTCCGCGCCGCAGACACGCTCCCCGCCGTGACCGCGCGCGCCTTCTACCGCACGGCCGCGCGCACCGCCTACTACACCGAAGACCAGTTCAACGCCCTCCCCGCCGACCAGCGCAGCGACGTGCAGCTCCTCACCCTCGACGAGCACTACTACTACAACACGCGCTATGGCACGCCGATCGCCTATGCCCGCGCAATCGAACTCGTCGCCCAGGCCGGCCTGCGCGACCTGCGCGGCCGGCGTCTCCTCGACTTCGGCTACGGCGGCATTGGCCACCTCCGCCTCCTCGCCGCCTGTGGCGCGGACGCCGTCGGTGTCGAGGTGGACCCACTGTTGCCGCTCCTCTATGGCCAGGCGGGCGATCAGGGCGATATGCCCGGACTGCCCGGCCGTCCCGGCGGGCGCGTTCATCTCGTCCACGGCCGCTTTCCCGCCGAGCCCGACGTCGTCCGCGCGGTCGGCCGCGGTCATCACCTCTTCATCAGCAAGAACGTGCTCAAGAACGGCTACATCCACCCCGCCCAGCAGGTCGATCCGCGCATGTTGGTGCAGCTTGGCGTCGACGAGGAGACCTTCGTCCGCGCCATGTACGACGCGCTCGTCCCCGGCGGCTACGCGATGATCTACAACCTCTGCCCCGCACCGAACCCTCCCGACAAGCCCTACATCCCCTGGGCCGACGGGCGCTGCCCCTTCTCCCGCGAATTGATCGAGACCACCGGCTTTCGCGTCATCGACTACAACCGCGACGACTCCGCGGCCGCGCGCAAGATGGGCCGTGCGCTCGGCTGGGACCAGGGTGAAAAACCGATGGATTTGGAGAAGGACCTCTTCGCGCTGTACACGCTGCTCGAGCGTCCGCCCGCCTGAGCCGCGCTAACGCACCGCAATGCGCCCGCGCTCCCACTGCCATTCGTCGGAACTCATCTGGCCGCGCTGCTCCCCTTCGATCCGCGCACTCAGCAGCGGACCTTCGCGCCAGTAGATGATCCGCTGCGGAAAATCGTGCGTCGGGTTCTCGAACACCGCGCGCTGCGGCCCCTCCTCGACCAGGCGAAACGTCGTTGGGCGACGGCCCTTCGGGCTGGCGATGTACACGATCCCCTCCGGCGTGCTCTCGATCCGCAGGTACTCGAAGAACATCAGCTTTCCGCCCTCGATCGTGCGGTTCACGCCCAGCATCGATCCTCCGCGCGGCGTCGTCCAAAGCTCCTCAGACGTGTTGCCGTCCAGTTCGCGCACCCATGACCCGGACATCCACGCCAGCCGACCCAGTGCCGGGTCGTCCGCCGGCACCTCGCGCAGCTCCGGCCCCGACTTGCAGCCGCCCGCCGTCAGCGCCGCCACCGTTAACACGATCAGTACAATCCGTATTACCATTCGTTCCGTCCTCATGCCGCTCCCGCCGCCCGGCTCAGGTCGCCGTGCAGCAGCCGGTGAAACAGATGCTCGCCCGCTTCGCGCCGCACCGAGAGCCTGCCCGTATCATAGGTCCGCGAGCCCAGCCCTCGCTGCACCGACTCGCACACGTCGATGTCTTCCCGCTGGATTCGCTCGCCCACCGCGATGCTCTGCCGGTTCCGCTCGCCCGACTCCGCGTCCGTCCGCGTGAAATAAAAATCGAAGATCACCCGCGTTCGATCGACGCCGAGCGGCAGCGCCAGGTTCGTGTCCATCACGCCCTCGTACCAGTTGAGCATGAAGTTCGGATACACCCAGTAATAGTACGCCATGTCGCCCGTTCGCACCGCCGCCGTCGCCGCGTCGCCCTTGTCCGCCTCGATCGGGCTCGACTGCAGGCAGAAGTGCTCGAAGTTCTCGATTGTGTATCGCGAGTAATCGAGCACGCTCCCCAGCCCCTTGTGAATGTGCGGCACGTGGTACCCGCCATCGAGGTAGTTGTCGACGAACACCTTCCAGTTGCAGGCCAGCACGTACTCGCGCCTCTCGACGTGCTGGAACGTGCCCAGCCCCAGCTTCGCCACCTGAGGCGCCATCTCCCGCAGAAATTCGCGGACGCTCGGCCCGCTCCGCTCCAACCGTACGAAGACAAACTGCTCCCACGTTTCCACCGCGAGCGGCACGAGCCCGTTCGCGCCCTTGTCGAAGTCGCACACACCCTCGAACTCCGGCACACCCCTCAGCGCCCCGTCCAGACCGTAGGTCCACCCGTGATACGGACAGCGCAACACCGACGCATGCCCCTGCGCCGCGGTCAGCACCGCCGCTGCATGATGCCGACAGACGTTGTGAAACCCGCGCAATTCGCCGTCCGCCCCGCGAATGACGACGATCGGCTCCCCGGCGATCTCTCCCGTCACGTAGTCACCCGCCGACCGCACCTGATCGACTCGCGCCGCGAGTTGCCATGTCGTACCGAACACCGCGCGCCGCTCCAACTCATACACCCGCCTGTCCGTGTACCATGCTGCCGGGATCGTCCGTGCGCGCTCCAACGGCGAGGACGCGTCATACGCCTTGATGATTTCGTTCAACGCCGATTCCACGTCGTTTCTCGCCTCAGCCTATGGCGCGATCTCTGCCTCCTGAACCTCCTCGCCGACCGCGGTCGCCGTCCGCTGGCCGTTCCTCAGCAGGTTGTGCACGACAAACCAGAGCAACAGTGGCAACACGATGCTCAAGCCCAGCGCCAGCGATGGTCGCTGATGCGCCTGGTCCCCCAGGGCTGCAAACACATACCCCATCGGCAGCGACCCGCAACTCAGTGCGACGAAAAACCGCAGCGGCGACATCCCCGCCAATCCCGCCAGACAGCAGATGATCTCCGGCAGTAGCGGCAGTGGCCGCGACAACGCCACCGCCCAGCCGCCTCCGCGCTGAAAGAACACTTCCGCGCGGTGCAGGTCCCTGGCTCCGACCAGCACCAAGGCCGCGCGGTGCCCCAGCGCCCGCGTCAGCAGATACGCCGTCGACCCCGCCGCGAACGACCCCAACGCCGCCACGAGCCCGCCTACAATCGGCCCGTACACGATCCCCATGGCTGACATCACCAGCGTCGACGGAATCGGCAGCAGCAGGTCCGACACCAGCAGGCCGATCCCGACCAGCCACGCCCACGCGCCAAACCCTCGCAGCCACTCCACGCCCCCACCGCCCGCCAGACTCTTGTCCCAGCGGTCGCCGAAGATCAGCAGCGGCGCGAGCATCAACCCCGCCAGAACGAGAAAGATCAACACCAGTCGCACACCGGCCCCCTTTGCGTTCGCGCGCCACCGGATACGATCGCGACCCTACGCCACCGCCCGCTGCAGCGCCCGCGCCGCCATCGACTCCGCTTCGTGCAGCGCCTCGATCTGTCCCCGCATCGATTCCAGCATCAGGCGCGTCTCCTCCTGGCTCAGCGGCAGACCCCGCCTCATTCCCGCCTCGATGGCCGCGAGCTGCTGCGTCGTCCGGATCACCTCCTTGAGCGCCGCAGCGCCCTTCTGTTCCCGCAGCCGCCGCCGCTCCCGCAACACGTCAACCGTCTCCTTCATCGGACGCGACTTGTTCGGCAGCGCCGTCTCCGCCAGGTGGCTCCACAGCCGCCCCAGCGCCCGGAACTGCGAGGCGCACTCGATCAGCGCCTTCTTCTTCGTCACCTCGGCCGCCTCCTCGAGAAACTCCGCGTACATCGGCCGGAACAGCCCGCCCCCCGTCCCTGTCGTCTCGATCCAATCATACACGTCGCGCAGCGCCAGGTAGAGCTGCCCGCCCGGAAACACACGCAGCCAGCCACGCTCGTGGTTCGCGCTCGCCACGTGCTTTGACCACTCCACGAGGCCCCGCAGCGCGCACGAGCCGGCCTGCGGATCGAAATAGGACTTCACGCACGCCTGAATCCCCGCGATGATCCCGTCCCGCAGCGTCTCCCGGGATAGCGCTAAGGTCGCCGGCGCCTCGATCGTCAGCATCAGGCTCCGCCTGCCGCTCTCGCTTTCCGGGGCTCGCGTCACTACGCCCAGCGGTACGGTCATCGAGCCGGCCGACTGGTCGTCAACATACGCTTCATCGCGCGCTTCGTCCGCCCCGTGCACCACGACCGCGTAGGGCCCTTGGTCCGCCCACAGGCCCGACTCGCAGTAGAGCGGCAGTTCCGCCCGGTCACACCACGCGATCGCCGGCCGGCCGGCGCTCACTTCCGCCAGCAGATTCCGCTGCGCCTGCTTTGCCGAGGTCGCTGCGGACATGTTCGCCCGTATGCCCAGCCGGCCGAAAAACCCCTGGTGGAACGACGCTTCCGGCGCGTACATCAGACAACGCCCGATTATCGACACGCCGCTGCCGCGCCGGTTCCCCGTCGCCGTCGGATTCAACCGGTATCCTGCAGTCACACCACCGGCTACGCCCAGGCACATCGCTTCGCTCAGTGGCTCGCCGGTGTGCGGTGCGACTACGCCGGCGTACGCCAACAGGTTGCACATCGCTGAGGTGTCCCAGTGCCGCCCGCCGAACTGCTTGTAGCCGGTGATCTTCATTGCCCTGCCCACGCCCTTCCGATGAGGGTCCCGATTTCGAGGAGCAGCCGCACCTCGTCGTCCGCGTACGTGTGCTCCTCCGGCTTCGCCACGCCGATCGTCCCCCACAAATCGCCGTCCACCAGAATCGGCGCCGCAATCGATCCCTTCATTTCCGTCAGCTTTGCTCCCGGCTTGGCCGCACCCGACCTATCCGTCTGCAGGTTGCACACCTGCACCGGCGCACGCCGCTCCGCCGCCAGACCCGCCATTCCTTTGCCGATCGGGATCCGCTGCACTCGCTCGAGAATCGCCGCCGGCACACCGCACTGCGCCACCAACTCCAGTGAACCGCTCTCCGTGCTCAGCCGGTGCAGCGTTCCCACCATGCACTCGAAATGCGCGAGTGTCCGCTCCAGCACTGCCTGCAGCGCTGCGCGCGATGTCCCCTCCGCGTCCAGCGTCCGCTCGACCTCCCGCACCAATTCGCCGCTGCTCTTCATCTGGCCAGCCCGTTGTCGGCCGCATCGTAGCCGCGAAGCGTCACGACCCGATACGCTCATACGTGATTTCCAGGATTTTACACGATTCACACGCGTGCAGGTCATAAACCGTCACCAGCACCCTGTCGCGCCCCAGCACTCGCAACACGTACCTCACCGCCCGCCCGCGCACACCGCTCAGCGGATCGTCCACGGCACCATAGAACGAAAACACGCGCCCTGACGGCAGCAGGCTGCCGCTCAGTACCAGCACCCCCGTCCGCGTGTTGTCCACCTGCGTCATCGTGTACGTCTGCCGCAGGTTTTCGTAGCCGATCCACGCCGCGCTGCGATACGCCCCCGGCCGCAGCTCCCCCGACTCGTGCGGCAACATCCGCTGCCCCTCGTGCTCCTCCACCAGAAACCGCCCGTCCATCATCCAGCGGATCACCGAACGTCCCGCCGTCACCGTCGGCGGCGATCCCGGACGCCCCAGTGTCACCCGCGCCGTCGTCCTCCACGTCCCAACCAGCGGCTCGAGCGCGCGGTGCGCTTCACCCGGCCCCCCGGCCGTCAGCGCGCGCTGCATCACCCCCGCGCCGCCCGGCAGCCCATGCGTGCGCCCGTCGTGATCGTTCGCGTGATCGTGTTCGTGCACCTGCCCATCTGGCGCCCGTGCCGGCGTGCCCTGCGTTTGCTCAGGCGAATCCTGCGCCGACGCGCGCGCCGCGCAGAGCGCTCCCCCCGCAGCGATCATCAGCAATGCCGCCATCCACCGCCTCAACATTCCTCGTCCTCGCGCTGACAGAGGAGATTCCGCCGGCCGCCACGTCGCCGACATGTGCCCGCGCGATTCTACTCCCTCCGTTCCCCAAACCAAAGAGCGGGCCCCGCGACCCGCTCCCGTTTGCAGCGCAACGTCATGTTTGAACGCCTATTGCCGCTCGTACGTCACCTCGATCACCTTGTACTCCGGTCCGACCGCCAGATCGTAAATCGTGAACACGTGCTTGTCCGCACTCACGATCGTCGTCTCGTACTTCACCATCCGCCCCACCATCTTGAGCCCCGGTTCGTCCATCCCACCGTACATCGTCAGC
>CAZNDQ010000084.1:0-11661 GCA_964571825.1 uncultured Planctomycetales bacterium
GATCAAACGGACCGCTGACGGTGCAGCCGCAGCCCGGCTTGACGTTGTCGATCTTGAGCGTCGTATCGCCGGCGTTGCGGATGATGAACGTGTGGCTGAGCGTCTCCTTCATCCAGATCTCGCCGAAATCGTGAAGCGGCTCTTCGACGACGATCTTCGGAACACCTACGGCCGGGGGGGCCGCCGGATCATCCGCGCGGTGTTCGCCCGACGGAGTAGTCGGGGCAGTCGGCGCCGCAACGGGCGCGTTTCGCGTCGCGGCGGGATTCTCTACCGGCGCCGGATCCTGAGCCAGCGCCGTACCCGTCCAGATCGCCATCGACAGCAGACCGACCGAAATGCTCGTCATCTTTCGCACAGAAATCACTCCCATAGGTTGTTGGACCCGGTCGAAAGTACCCCGCCATCGGGCAAACGACATGTGTCCAGGAAACTCCGCACCCGAGTCCCGCGCGGGCGGAAGGGCCACTGCCCCCCTCCCGGCGCAGAATGAACAAACCACGATAGCAGATGCGCAACCCCTTGTCAACGAATGAGTAAGCGAAAAGATGGGTCGCGGCGCTAAGTGTCTGCACCAGGGCCATTTCCGGACGGTGCGTGCCTGTTCCGCAGTGACGGACCTCGGGCCGAAAGCCCGGCCGGTCGGATGCCCCCCGCGTCGTCCGCATCACGGGCAATCGGGAGGCAGGTTCGTCGGCGTCTGGCCAAACAGCGCCGCAAACGCCGCGAAATCGATCAGGTCCACAGTTGTGCTCGTATCCAGGTCGGCGCACACGCACGCCGGCGTCGCGACGACTGACTGCCCGAAACACAGGGCAAAGGTCGCAAAGTCCTCCAGCGTTACTGTGTCGTCCGCGTCGAGATCGCCACACACCTGCGTGCACACGGGCAGGTTGCAGTCGAGGTCGTCGCCGTCTGTGAGGTCGTCACAATCGTTGTCGATGCCGTCGTCGCATGTCAATTCGCGGTCCGGTTCGCTCGGAGCGGTGAGCTCCGGCTCGTCGGGGCAGGCGTCGCACACGTCGATGGTCCCGTCACCGTCCGCATCCGGCTGACACTCGTCGGGGCGCTGATCGCGATCGCAGTCCGTGCTCAGTGTGGTTGCGATGTCGCAGGCGTCGAGCACGCCGTTGGCGTTGCAGTCGTCCATCTGTACGCCGCCCGAGTCGTCGGCCGTCAGGTAGCGGAGCGTGACCGCGATCGTCGAGACCTCGCAAAGGATGTTGACGCTATCGCTCGGCAGCATCTCGATCGTCAGATCGCCCCCGGCGACAATGCCGTTGAACACCGCGGCCGAGAGAACGATCTCCGCGACGCTGGCCTCCGGCGCGCAGGCCGACCCATCGGTGACGAACAACGACCCGACGGGCACGTCGTTGAGCCGGATGTCCACGAACTCGGTCTCGTTGTTGAGGTCAGCAGTGGCACGGAACTGGAGGACGGCGTCGGCTGTGGCCGCCGGCGGCGCAACCACCTCAAAGCTCTGCGGGCTGCCAAAGTGCAGCGGCGTCAGGTCGCCGGACGCAAAGGTGACGACGTGCTCGAAATCGTCGGGGACGCCGTTGCCGTTGCAGTCAGCAACACCTGCCGGGCACCGCGCCGCGAAGCCGAACAGAACCAGTAGGATGACCGGGCATGTCGTTCGCACCAGCTTGCTTTCCCCGCAGCGCAAAGTCGCGCCGACGATCAGTGTATCGTTCGGTGCTGTCCCGATTCAAGTCTCTGGTCCGAAAACGCGAGGCAGAAGCCGATTCGGGGGCGCCGGTCCGACCCGCGACGTTGCGAAGCGCAACGCGGCGCCTAGGATAGTGCCATTCGGGCCGGTCGCGACGAGCGCCATTCGGTACCCCCGCGGCCGCCACTTGCCGGCGGATCATGAGCAAACAGCATCGCACGCGGTTGCGCGCCGCGGGACAGACGAACGGGTTCGCTCCCGCAGGGCTCCTTGCGCCGCTGCTCGCGCTTTTCGCAGTTGCCGGCACAGGATGCGACCGCCGGTCCGAGGCGATCCCCGAACCCTCCGTGACGAGGCACATCATGGACGAACAGGCGATCGATGTGAGTGAGCGCGCACGCCGGATTCACGCCGCCGGCCTGCTCTTCGACGGACACAACGATCTGCCGGCGCAGCTCCGGGAAAAAAGTGATTCGCGTTTCGAGAAGATCGACATCTCGCGCGAGCAGCCGGAGCTGCACACCGACATTCCACGGCTGCGCCGCGGCGGCATGGGCGCGCAGTTCTGGGCGGCTTTTGTTCCCTCCGAGACCATTACCAAGGGCGGCGCCGCGCGCTTCTGCCTCGAACAGATCGACCTCATTCAGCGCATGGCGGCGCGCTACTCCGAGGACCTCGAGATGGCCTACACCGCCGCCGACGTGGAGCGCATTCACCGCGCCGGGCGGATCGCCTCGCTCATCGGCATCGAGGGCGGGCACGCCATCGAAAACTCGCTCGGCACGCTCCGCGCGTTCTACTCACTCGGCGCGCGGTACATGACCCTCACCCACTCCGACACGCACGATTGGGCCGACGCCGCGACCGACGACCCGCGCCACGACGGCCTCTCACCCTTCGGCGAAGACGTCATTCGGGAGATGAACCGTCTCGGCATGCTCGTGGACATCTCGCACGTCTCGCCCGAGACGATGCGCGACGTATTGCGGATCAGCCGGGCGCCGGTGATCGCCTCCCATTCGTCGGCGTACGCCGTCGCCGCCCATCCGCGAAACGTCCCCGACGACGTGCTCCGCGCCATGCCCCAGAACGGCGGCGTGGTGATGGTCAACTTCTTTTCCGGCTTCGTCGTGCCCGAGTCGGCCGCGCTGACACAGGAGATTTTCCGGGTGATGCGCGAGATGCGCAAGCGCTACCCCGACGACGCCGAATTCAACCGGGAGGGGGAACGATATCGCCGTGAGCATCCGATTCCCGCGGGAACCATGAGCATCCTTGTCGATCACATCGATCACATCGTGCGCACGGCCGGGATCGACCACGTCGGCCTCGGCTCGGACTACGACGGCATCAACCGACTCCCCGTCGGGATCGAGGACGTGTCATGTTATCCGCGCATCACGCAGGCGCTGCTCGACCGCGGCTACAGCGAGACGGACATCCACAAGATCATGGGCGGCAACGTGCTGCGCGTCCTGCGCGAGGCGGAGCGCGTGGCGCGCGAAATGAACGGGCGGTGACGCCGGCAGTCGGGCGAGTAACGGCTCCGGGTTTTCCACAGGGACGAACTGCTATTCCTGGCTCGCGGTAATCCGGACCCCGCGCTGCCGCAGTTCGCCGAGTACGTGTTCAAGCACACCGTCGCGCGCCGCAAGCTGCTCCGGCGCGAACACACCCGGCTCGCGGAAGCGGCCGGCCGCCAGCATCCGCGCGACGATCGTATTGGTGTAGCCGGTCGTCCGTGCCATCGACGTAGCCCCATCCTCCGCGTTGTATTCGTCATACAGGTCATATACGTACCGCACGAGCCGCTCATCGTCGCGCCCTGCGACGATGACGCGCATCACGGTGAACTCGGGCTCCGCCTCTTCGAGCTGCCAGAACGGGAAGAGGAGCCGCGCTGTTACGTCGAGCGGCCGGATCGATACCCCCTTCACGTCAATCTCCACTTTGTCGAAGAAACCGGTCTCACGGAGCACGCGCATCAACTCGATGTGACCGGGGTAGCGCAGCGTCTTTTCCCTCATGTTGCGCGCGTGCACGGTGCGGATCAGGCTGCGCAGCCCGTCGGTGTTGAAGGCCTCCAACGTGCCGGCATATGGAAAGTTCAGCAACTCCGGCTCGGACAGTGCCGGCCGCGTGACCACCTGCCCGTTCTCGACCAGTCGCGCCGGCCGCGTGTATTCCTCGATGACGTCCGACGGCGCAAACGGCGCCTTGTACTGGTACGGCCAGCGTGGCTCCTTCGGCAGCCCGCCAACGTAGATTTCCACACTTTCGACCTGCTCCAGCCGTGCCGCGTGGTGCCCGACGATCATGTTCGACAGCCCGGGCGCCACGCCGCAGTCGACAACGGCCGTGGTGCCGTGCCGCAGCGCCAGCTCGTGTAGCGCCAGCGCGTCTTCCGGCATGAAGGCGATGTCGCTGTACGGCCGGTGCGACTCGATCACGGCGTGGAGTGTCTGAAACGCCAGGGCGCTGGGCATCGCCCCGACGACGAGATCGAAGTCCGCCACGAGCCGCCGTACCTGCTCGGGAGCGGAAAGGTCGGCCTGTCGCGGGGTGATGGCTGTGCCGGTCGTGGCCCGTGCCAGCACGTCGGGGTTGACGTCGGCCAGCGTCACCGCAAACCCCGGCTCGCGCGCCAGATCGCGCGCCATTGTTGCTCCGACCAGCCCGCCACCCAGCACAATCACCCGCTGCGACATCGCAACTGAACCTTTCGACCGACCGATGATACCCCAATCTTCGGACCCGATCCGCCAATATAGAGCATTCGATCGGCGTGGGATAGGATGTTGACGGTCGGTCAAACGGAGACGCCATGTCCGAACAGGTTGTCAATGGTGCTGCGCTCCTGCCCGCTCTCGAACGCTTCGAGGGCTTGCACGCGGAGTTTCCGGGTGCCGAGATCGGCCGCCTGCTCGACCTCGGCCGCGAGATCCTCGCGCAATCCACGGACGGTAGCGGCGCCGCGGCGACCGATTCCGCCGACTGGCTCTGGCGCTGGCTGGAGCTATTTCGCCGCGAGCCACTTCTGCGCGAACTGCAACGCCAGGAACGCGGCGAGGAGTGGTTCGCCATCGTCATCGACGCGCTCTACCGTCTCAATCTGACCACCGGCGAGCTGTTCCGGCGGCGCGTGAAGCAATACGGCGACGAAGCGCTGTTCCTGACGTTCGAGGGCGAAGAAATCCGCCAGCACTCCTGGAGCGCAATCGGGCGACGCGTGGATGACGTGGCGCGGGGGCTGCTCGACCTCGGCGCGGCCGACATGCCCGTCGCCCTCTTCGCTGCAAACTGCGTCGATACCGCCGTCTGCGACCTCGCCTGCCTCACGCGCGGCATCGTCGACGCCGTCATTCCGGCGAGCGCCACGCCGGATCACATCAGCCAGATTCTCGCTGAGACGCGCGCCCGCATCGTTATCGTCCGCGACGCCGAAAACTTCGCCCTGATTCACAGCGCCGCCCAGGGCGGACAGCGCCTCGAGCGGATCATCGTGATGGACGCCCGCGCCTGCGCGAAGGACCCGCGGATGCTCCCGCTCGACGAACTTGAGGCGCGCGGCCGCATCAGCCGGCAGAACTCAGAGGTCTGGCCGGAGCCACGGCTCGATGATCTGGCCACCGTGATGTTCACCTCCGGGACGACCGGGCGCCCGAAGGGCATTTGCTTCACCCACCTCAACATTGTCAGCAAGCGCTTTGCGCGCGGCCTGGCGCTGCCGTTTGTCGGCGAGGAGAACGTTTTCGTCGCTTACCTGCCGCTGAGCCACACCTTCGGCCGATGGCTCGAACTGCTCGCGACCATTTACTGGGGCGGCCGCTACGCCTTCGCCCAGAACCCATCCATCGGCACCGTGCTCGACAACATGCGCCGCGCCCGCGCCACCGGCTTCATCAGCGTGCCGCAAAAATGGCTCCAGCTCCGCGAGGAGATCGGCAAGGTTGTCGACGTGGACGCCGCCCCGCAGGCCGAAGTGCAGCGCGCGCTCGAGCGGCTCACCGGCGGCCGGCTCCGCTGGGGGCTTTCTGCCGCCGGATACCTCGACGAGGACGTCTTCCTCTTTATGCAGCGGCACGGCCTCGAACTCATGAGCGGCTTCGGCATGACCGAGGCCACCGGCGGCATCACCATGACGCCGCCCGGTGCGTACGTCGAGGGGACGATCGGGCGCGCGCTGCCCGGCATCGAGCTGAAAGTTGCCGACGATGGCGAGCTGCTGATCCGCGGCCCCTATGTCACCGCGGGATATTTCGGCGAAACGAGTTTTCCGCAGCCCGCGCGGAGCGACTGGCTTCCCACCGGCGACGTCATCAGCATTGACGAGTCGGGCTACTTTCGCATGCTTGACCGCAAGAAGGACATCTACAAGAACCTCAAGGGCGAGACGATCGCGCCGCAGCGGATTGAGAACCTGTTTAACGAATTCCCGGGCGTGGGCCGGGTGTTCCTCGTCGGCGATCACCGGCCCTACAACGCCCTGCTCATCGCCGCCGACCCGGCGAACGATGACCTCCGCGGACTGGGCGAGGCCGAACGAAAGGAGTTTTTCCGGCCCTACGTCGTCGCCGCTAACCGCTTCCTCGCGCCGCACGAGCGCGTCGTCGATTTCGCCGTGCTCCCCGACGGATTCAGCGAAAGCGAACTGACCTCGAAGGGCACCTACAAGCGCCGCGTCGTCGAGGAGCGAAGGGCGGCCCTGATCGAGCCGCTCTACCGCCGCGACTACATGGAGCTGCCGATTGGGGGGCTCGTCGTCCGCCTGCCGCACTGGTTCCTTCGCGCCAAGGGCCTCACCGAAGCCGGCGTCACCGTCGAAGGCGACGCGCTGCTCCTGGCGGAAGCCGGCGCGCGGCTACACGTCGCCCGCTGTACCGACGATCCGCGCTGCGTCCGCATCGGTTCGCTCGACTACCAACTGGACGGCAGCAAGATCAACCTCGACCTGTGGTTGCGCAATGCCTCGCTCTGGGTCGGCAACGCCGATTTCGTCGCGTTCTCCGGCCCTGAGATCGCCAAATGGCGCTCGACGGCCGCTCCCGCCAACATCAGGCTGCGCTTCGACCGCCGCTGCACGCCACGCCATGCCGTACGCGAACTGAGTGCGGCGGACCTGGCGGGGCCCGTCGGCGCATTCCTCACGCTGCATCGTGCCGGCGCGATCATCGCGGCGCCATCCGCACGCGAGCCGGCGCTGGCGGCGGTGGCGCACCTCGGCGCGGTATTGCAGGAGGGCACGTACGAGTACGTCGCGCTGGCGCGCGAGCGGCTTGCCTGGGCGGCGTACCACGATGAGTTTGACGTCCGTGCGGCCGCCTATCAGGCGCTGCTCCGCGGAGAAATCGAGCGCGAGCGAGAGGAGCTGATCAAGACATTCGTCTTTTCGGGCCGCGACTATCTCAACGACGACGTGATCGAGTCGATCTGCGCCTCGGGCCTCGACGATGAGCAGCTCAGCGCGATGCGACTGCGCCTCGAATGGTACCGTAGCGAACTGCCCTGGCCGCAGCCGCCCGCCGTCACGCGCCTCTTTCTCCAGTCGATCGACCTGCTGACCAACTACGCGCAGCACCACCGACCCAGCTACGCGGCCGTCAGCGGCGAGCTGGCGAGCTGGCAGCTCTTCGAAGGCAGCGAGGAGATGCGCCGTCGCGCCGAGGAAGCGATGGAGGCCCTCTGCGCCGACATGCGCCACTATCTCATGCCGCTCTTCCGCCGCGGCGCCGAACAGGCGCCGACCTGGGATGAGATCATCGAATTCGAACTGGGCATCGACGATCAGGACCGCCGCCGCATCCGCAAGCTCCTCGCCGAAACGACCATTCTGCCTGAGACCATCTACGTACTGTATGGTGCGAAGGTGATCGAGATGGGCGACCTGCCGCCCGGCGGTGTGTGGGTCGCACTCCGCGGGCTGCGCTTCGGCCGCTCCCTCTTTCACGTCACCGTCGAAACCCGTTCGCAGGAACGATACGAATTCGTGCTGGCGATGAACCTCCGGCAGACGCATGAGCAGATCCGCACCACCGGCCTGCTGCGCATGCGCTGTGCGCACATGCCCGAGCGCCCGCCCGACATCGCCCGCTTCGGCGGCATGTGGCTCGACGAATGGATCACCACGCGCGAGCACATCTCCGGCGAATCGCTCTCCTCGCTCTGGCAGCGCATCGCCACGAGCGGCCGCGACGAATTGACCGACACCGCGCTGTGGGAATGCAAGCACCACCTGCGTCTGGCCGTCGCCGCGCTGTTCGGCTTCTGGCACCAGACGCGCCGGCGATGGATGCTTCAAGACCCCTCGCCGCGCGACCTTGTCATCCCTTCGCGCCAGGTGCTGCGCATGATCCGCCTCGTGACCATCTCCGGGCGCATGCCCTTCACCAACCTGACGGATCTCGTCCTGAGTATCTACCGCGGCCTCTACACGCCGCTGCACCACCAATGCCCGGCGCTGCGGCCGCTGCTCGACGCCGTGATCATCTATGAGGCGTTTCTGGAGATCGTCGGCGAGCGGCGCGGCCGCGCGCGCTTTGCCGAGGTACTCGACGAACTGCCCCGTCGAGCCGACGTCGACGCGCGCACCCGCGACGCATTTGCGCGGATCGCCGACGAAGACATACGTGTAGCGCACGAGGGATTCCGGCCCTTCCCCCTCCGTGCCGCTGCGCACCGCTATCGGCAGTGGCTTGCCCTCAATCCGCACGCAACCACCGAGGCGAAGGTCGAGACCGTGACCGGGAATTACCGCTGGCATAACCTGCAAGCGCTCGAGCGCGAGTATCCCGACGTGCGTTTGCGGCTCTTCCGCGAAACGGTCTGGGCGACTGCGCCCCAGCCCCTCGCTGCGGTGCTGGACGCGGCAATACAGGAACTCCGCGGCGGCGGCAACGCGCAGCAGCAGATTCAGCGCAAGGTCTCCGAGATTCGCTCAGAATTACAGCTCAGTGCCGACGACGACCGCTACCTCACGTGGCTGACCTATCCACACCTGCGGCCTGGAGAAACCGCACGACTTGTCCGCGGCGGCGCGGCCCACCGTGCAGCCTTCGAACTCGACACCGTCATCCACGACAATCGTGGAGGCAGGTACGACGTGCGCCATGCCACCTCGACGCGCGAACTCGCCCGGCTCTCGCGCATCTTCCGCCATACTTCCCTCAGCGTACTGAGCCATCCGGAGAGCGAAGCGCTGCTTGCCCTCGACGATCGCGGCAACGTCGCCTCGGGCCTGCTGTACGTGCCGCTCGGCGACGAGCACACCTGGATCCAGGCGCTGGCTGTCGCACCCGGCGCGCGGGGTCGCGGACTGGGCCGCAGTCTCTTCGAAGAGTTTGAGCGGCGTGCGCGCGCCGACGGCGTGCGTGTGCTGACCGTCGACTTCGCGCTGCCCGCCTTCTGGATCCACCTCGGTTTTCATGCCCATGCAGCGTATGGTGGGCTGACCAAGACGCTTCGCTAGCCTGACAGGTGCCGGTGGGCGGCTACCGCGGCTGTTTGCCGTCCGACCGTCCTGTTGACTCGCGGCTGACTTGCGGCCGCCGATACCCCTACCTAGAATCGCCCCGACCGGGCCGGACGCCGGCGCCGACAGTGTGAATTGCGTCGGATCCATCAACCAGACACCTGTTGCGCGGGCTGGTGCCCATCGCTGTGATGCATGGGCCGGGCCGATCGGGGTACAGAAACGCCTCCGACCCATCGTGCGACAGAGGCCTTGGGCGCTGGCCCGGACGTGGCGCGAGCCTGCACCCCACCGAATGGATCGATTCGCAACGGGATGTGTCAAGAAAGACACTGATGGCGAGCGAGAGCGCTGCGTTTGCACGGAAAATCGCATCGCCTATGCCCACCTGTGCCAATAGGGTCTCGGACTCGAGGGGCCGCTTTCACTGGCCGGGTCCGATGGGAAACTCGACGCGGAGCAAAGGAAAAAGAAGGAGCCTCAAAATGGCGGAGAACACACGAAATCGCGGGATCGGTCGGCTGGCAGTTGTGGTAGCAGCGCTTGCGGTCGGAAGCGCAGCCGCCTCCTCCCACGCTGAAAACGTCTCCATCATGGCGGATCAACTTGCCACGCCACAGAGTTCCTTCACCCTCGACTTTGGCCCGGAACTGGGTGGGCCGCGTACGGCGCTGATCTCGCAAACCGATTTCGCCATGGCGATCGATCCGGTCGCCGGCACGGCTGCCATCCAGAACTACTATCAGCAGGTTGAATCGCTCAACATCCTCGGGCTCGAGACGGGCGCGCTGACCATCCGTGTCGTGCCGGGAACGTCGACGGGGACCTTTGATTCGGCGACCGGCCAGTTCTCGACCAGCGAACTGTACGAGATTCATTTCGAGGGCGACCTCAGCGCCATCGGTTTCGAGTCGCCGGTCTATCTGCCCAGTGCATCGGTCGGTACGCTCTCGGCCGCGCTCGACGAGGTCGGCGAAATCAACCTGAACTGGGATGGCGAGTTCATGATCCCCAATCCGCTCAACCCGCAGGAACTGATCGCCATGACGTATGCCTGCATCGTCAATTCGCAGTATCGCGCCGTTACCCCTGGCGACATCAACCGTGACGGTGCGGTCAATATGGTGGATTTCAGCCAGTTCTCCGGTTGCTTCAACGTAACGGGTCCTGTGGCGGGCGGGTGCCCGGCCGCGGCGTATGTCAGCAGTGACATCGACGGCAGCGGCCGCGTCGACCTCAACGACTATGCCGTCTTTGCTGTCAACTTCGGCATGTAAGGCGACGGCGCCGGGCGGTGGGCTCGGCGACAACGGTATGACCACGGCCGGGCTCCGGCCGCCGGGTCGCCCGCGGGGGAGGCGGCCGGCCGGCGGGGTTCGGCCGTTTCGCTTCCTCGACCACGGGAGACTTCCGATGGCAATCCACCGATCTGAGTCATTCGGCGCTGCGCGCGTGCCGTATCGCACCACGTTCATCTGCCTCGCCGCCTTGTTCACCTGCACCGCTCCTAGTGCCCACGGGGAGGACAAGCTCCCCAGCGGCGCCGAGGTGCTCGATCGTTACATCGAGGTGACGGGTGGCGCTGCCGCATACACCCGGGTGAAGAGTTCCGTCGTGCGTGGGACTTTCAAGATGTCGATGATGACCCCGATCACTGCGACGCTCGAAGTCTGGAGCCAGGCGCCGAACCTCCGCTATACGCGCGTGGCCGGCGACGAACAGTTTGGCGTCATGGAAAGAGGCTCTGACGGCACAAGTGCATGGGAGATTCACCCCCGCCGCGGACCGCGCTTGCTTGAGGGCGAGGAGCGCGACGAGCAGCTCTTCGAGGCGCTCTTCTACCGCGACGTCGACTGGAAGAACACCTACACGCGCGTCGAAAACACCGGCCGCGAGGACTTCGAGGGGCGGGTGTGCTACCGCGTCGAACTCGAGCCGAAGCACGGCACGAAGCGCCTCAACTACTATGATTGTCAGACCGGGCTGCTTGCCGGAAGCGAACGGACCATGCAGTTCCCGGGAATGGGCGAGGTCGTGGCGACCACCTTCATCGACGAATACAAGGAGTACGGCGGGATCAGGCAGCCGAGCATCACGACCGTCGTCATGGGGCCGATCGAGCAGCGCGTGCTGGTCGAATCGGTCGAGTACGACGTGGACATTCCGCAGGCGAAGTTCGCCGTCCCCGAAGCGGTGACCAAAGCCGCACGCGAGGCCAGGAACGAGCAGAAGGTGTCATCCAGCGACGATGCGGGCGAGTAGACCTGCAACAAGGGAGATATCGGAAATGAACACGTCCATCCGTCAGGCGACTGGGAAAAGGACTTACCGACACCGCGCTGCGATGCTCGCTGTGTCCGCCCTCGCAGCCGCACTGCTGATGGGGGCCTCGCCTGTCGACTGGGGCGACTGGCCGAACTTCCGCGGCCCGGGCTACGACGGCCGCAGCGCCGCCACGGGCTTTCAAAAGAACTGGGAGGACCTCCCTCCGGTCGTTTTTGAGCGATCTCTAGGCCCT
>CAZNDQ010000085.1:0-11536 GCA_964571825.1 uncultured Planctomycetales bacterium
TCTGCTTCCTCTTCTCCTGGCGCATGTTCCACCTCGTCGAGCCGCGCATCGCCGAGCGCGTCTGACCCACCTGCTCCCTGTGACAACGATCCCCCGCTCGCCTATATTACGCCCCCGCGGCGGACGCCCCTGGCCGCGCCGCCGCTGCCGGAGCAACGTGACGATGGAACCCAAGATTCCCAACTTCAACACGCTTTCAACGCTCCTCGACCGCCTCTCGATCGAGAACGTCAAGCTCGCCCACTTCGAGAACGCCCTCGAACACGACAACCCCGCCCCGGCCGCCCGCGCCGAACTCCAGCGCAAGATCGACCTCCAGCACGAAGTCATCGGCGCCCTCAAGCGCGAAACCGCCGACTGGATGGCCGGCGTCTTCCTCGAAGGCCGCTACGAGTACATGAAAGAGGAGCGCACCTTCAAATGAGAGACGGCCGCCAGATCATCGAGGAATTCGTCGAAGCGGTCTGCCAGCTCTCCCGCGCCAACCGCCTCACCGGCATCTGGGACAACCGCCGCTTTCAGGAGTGCAAGAAATCGTTCGAGCAGGTGGACGCCGCCTATCTCTACAAGACCGAAAAACTTTCTCGCCACAACGTCGAACTCCGCGCCGTCCACCGCACGCAGATTGACGTGCTCTTTGAAGAGCTGCTCCAACTGATGCGCGCCCGCCGCATGTGAACTCGCTCGGTATGGGAACCCGATTTGACCATGACCAAACGTGAAGACACGGTAATCCTCGGCGGCGGCGTCACCGGCCTCGCCGCCGGCATGGCCTCCGGCTTCCCCGTCTACGAGGCCCGCCCCGTCACCGGCGGCATCTGCTCCTCCTACTACATGCGCCCCGGCTCCACGCAGCGCCTCACGGCCGACCCGCACGAAGGCGACGTCTATCGCTTCGAGTACGGCGGCGGCCACTGGATCTTCGGCGGCGACCCGGCCGTCCTCGGCCTCATCGCCGCCCTCGCTCCCACGCGCTCTTACGCCCGCAAATCCTCCGTCTATTTCCCCGACCGCGACCTCTACGCGCCCTACCCGCTGCAAAACCACCTGCACGCCCTCGGAACCGACATCGCGTCCAAAGCCGTCGCCGAGATCGTCGCCGCCTCGCAGGCCCGCCCGCGCACCATGGCCGACTGGCTCGAACAGAGCTTCGGCCCCACGCTCCTCGATCTCTTCTTCGGCCCCTTCCACGAACTCTACACGGCCGGTCTCTGGCGCCGCATCGCCCCCCAGGACGCCTACAAGTCCCCCGCCGACGTGCAGCTCGTCATTCAGGGCGCAATGGGTGAGGCTCCCGCCGTCGGCTACAACGTCACCTTCGTCTACCCTGTCGACGGCCTCAACGTCCTCGCGGCGCGCATGGCCGAGCGCTGCACCATGCACCTCAACAAGCAGGTTACGCGCATCGACCCCGCCGCCCGCCGACTCGAATTCGCCGACGGCTCGCGCGTCGAATACCGCCGCATCCTCTCCACGCTGCCGCTCTGCCACATGGACCGCCTCACCGGCCTCACTGTCGACACCGAGCCCGACCCCTACACCTCCGTCCTCGTCTTCAACGTCGGCGCGCGCCGCGGACCCCGCTGCCCCGACGATCACTGGATCTACGTCCCGCGCAGCAAGGCCGGCTTCCACCGCGTCGGCTTCTACAGCAACGTCGATCCGCTCTTCCTCCCGCGCGAGTCGCGCGACAAGGCCGACCGCGTCAGCATCTACGTCGAGAAGGCCTACGTCGGCGGCCGCAAACCCACCGACGCCGCCATCGCCGCCGATTGCCGCGCCGTCGCCGCCGAGTTGCAGGAATGGGGCTACATCGCCGAAGCCGAGGTCGTCGACCCCACCTGGATCGACGTCGCCTACACCTGGTCGCTCCCCGGCTCCGACTGGAAACGCCGCGCCATGCGCCAGTTGCAGGAGCACGAAATTCACCCCCTCGGCCGCTACGGCCGCTGGGTCTTCCAGGGCATCGCCGATTCCATCCGCGACGGATTCGCCGCCGGCGCCGCCTTCCGCCACGCCAACCCCGATTGACGCGCGGGCTCTGCTTCAATCATGCTGAACGCTAATGGATATGTAGGGTGGGTGAAGCGGAGTACCCTCCGCGCAACCCACCTTCTCTCACGACGAACCAATGAACTCGCGTGGCACGAATCTGGGTGGCATGCCTAAGATCGCGGATTCGCCCCGCGAATCCGCGGCGCAGGCATGTCGAACAAGACAGGAACCAACGCTTGAGCAAAACCGTCTTCTTCGGCCCCTTCATCGGCGAGTTCGGCTGGGAGCTGCTCTTCTGGCAGGGCTGGGTGCGCAAGGTCTGCCGCAACGAGTTCCGCGACCACCACCGCATCGCCTGCAGCGTCCCCGGCCGCACCCCGTTCTACCCCTACGTCGATGAGTTCATGCCCATCCCCCAATCCTTCCTCGACCTCAAGGTCTCCGGCCACGGCTACTACGCCGACGGCTGGCGCGCCGGCTACCCCGGCAAGCAGGTCGAGCGCTACCAGCTCGGCGCCGTCCTGCGCTCCCTCGCCCGCGCCCGCCGCCCCTATCCCGTCTTCGTCGAGGAGCCCATCCCCGGCGCCCACGTCGAAGCGCAGGCCGACGCCATGCTCGATGAAATCAAGCGCCGCCTCCCACCCGACACCGTTTATTTCGTCCCCTGGAAATGGAATTCACACGCCGGCCTCGAGTTCGGCCTGCGCATCCCCGACGGCGCGGTCCCCCGCAGCGACGTCGAGGTCATCCGCCAGATCCCCTTCGAGCACCAGCTCCTCGAACACCTCGAGCCGACCGACGCCGGCCGCGCCGCCCTCCGCGCGCTCGTCCCCGACGATCAGGAGCTGATCTGCGTCTTCCCCCGCTGCCGCACCATCCGCCGCGCCGACAAGAACTGGTCGCGCGAAAAGTATCTCGAACTCATCCGCCATCTTCAGTCGTACCGCCCCGCCGCCCGCGTCGCCGTCTGCGGCGAGCCCGGCGGCGCCTACTTCGCCGACGGCGTCCCCGACGGCTGCCTCGACCTCATCAACGTCGCCCCCGCCCAGCGCATGGACATTCAGGTGGCTGCCCTCCAGCAATCGTCGATGGCCGTCGGCAGCATGTCCGGCGCCGTCCTCGTCGCCCTCGCCGCCGGCTGCCCCACCGTCATCTGGGGCTTCCAGTCGAGCCAGGCCCGCTACCACCACGAAAACTTCATGCACTCCCCGCTCATCTACTACGCCGACATCGACCCCCCCGTAAAGGTCGTCTTCCAACTCGTGCGGAATCTGTGGATGATGGTCCAGCGCGCGGCCGCCCGCTCCGAATCGCTCGCCGCGCGCTGAACGCCAGACGGAACCGCCCCGATGCCCGACGCCGCCATCACCATCGACC
Organism: uncultured Planctomycetales bacterium; assembly: GCA_964571825.1. Classification (GTDB taxonomy): domain Bacteria; phylum Planctomycetota; class Phycisphaerae; order UBA1845; genus CAZNDQ01. The sequence continues at coordinate 3,373 of CAZNDQ010000085.1, forward strand.
ACGTCGCCAAGAAGTTCACGCGCCGCCTCTCGCGCTCGATGCTTTACGGCGTCAGCGACGTCGCCTGCGACCTGCTCGGCCTCTCCACCCGCCCCGAACGCCTCCGCCGCGAGGAGTTCTGGGCCGTCGACGACGTCACCCTCGACCTCGCCCCCGGCGACACCCTCGGCATCGTCGGCCCCAACGGCTCCGGTAAGAGCACGCTGCTCAAGATGCTCAACGGCATCATCTACCCTGACCGCGGCCGCATCGCCGTCCGCGGCCGCGTCGGCGCTCTTATCGAAGTCGGCGCCGGCTTCCACCCCATGCTCACCGGCCGCGAGAACATCTACGTCAACGGCGCCATCCTCGGCCTCACCCGCGCCGAAATCCGCCGCCAGTTCGACTCCATCGTCGACTTCGCCGAGATCGGCGACTTCCTCGACGTCCCCGTCAAGCACTACAGCAGCGGCATGTACGTCCGCCTCGGCTTCGCCGTCGCCGCCCATTGCCGCCCCGCCGTTCTCCTCGTCGACGAGGTCCTCTCCGTCGGCGACATCGCCTTCCAGCGCAAGTGCTTCCGCCACTTCGAGGAAAACATCCTCAATCGCGGCGTGACGCTCATCCTCGTCTCCCACAGCATCTACACCATCGCCCGCATGTGCGCGAAGGGGCTGCTGCTCAACAAGGGCAAAGTCGAATACAGCGGCGACGCCGCCGGCCTGCCTCCCAGGTTCTTCGAACTCATGCGCCGGCAGAACGGCGCCGCCGACTTCCAGCACGACGGCGCCCTCCGCCCCGGCGCCGGCGAAATCCGCCTCCACTCCATCGAGTTCCGCGACGCCCACGACCAGCCCGTCACCGGCGTCGTCTCCGGCGCGCCGCTGACCATCCTGCTTCAACTTCGTGCAACCCGGGACTTTGCAAACACGCCCCATATTGGAGTTCGGATACTGGATCAGGCGAATACCCTCATGGCAATGCTGCAGCTTCCTTCCGAATTGCGGCGCCGCATGACTTTGCGGCGAGGTGACAATTTCGTTGCATGTGGGCTGGATCGGATAAACCTGATTCCCGGCACCTACACGATCCAGATCAAGATCGGTGGCGCGGACGATCTCTTGCACGATAATGTCCTGCAGGCAGCGCTGCTCACCGTGCGTGGAACGGACAGCCTCTACGACGCTTGTGAGGGCGCCGGACTTGTATATCTCCCCGCGGAGTGGACAACGGAGCGCTGAACCCGATTTGCCGGCAGCTTGTCCCGGCGAGACTCGCTCGCCCGCGGCGGACAACACGGCCACGCCCGGATAAAATCACACCCGCGGCTCCCTGCCGATCGCTCCGCGCGGAACCCGATCGGCGCCATCGACGGCTGATGTCGTCTGTACGAGCAACATGCGATGCCCTTGGCCTGGCTCAAACGGCGCGTACGCGCAACCGTGGACAGACTTGCTGGCGCCGCCGTCCTGTCCGCGCTCGAACGCGCGCGCGATCTCGACGCCCGCAACATCCCCCGCCGCCGGCAGCTCCGCGCGCTGGCGGACACCGCCCGCTTCGTCGAACGCGAAATGCCCGCCGTCCCCTCCTACGAAAACAAACTCGTTCTCCTCTCCGCCGCCATCGACGCAGCGCGCCTCCCCGGCCTTTTCCTCGAGTTCGGCGTCTACCGCGGCACCACCATCAACCACATCGCCGAAAAATCCGGCCGCACTGTCTACGGCTTCGATTCCTTCGAGGGCCTGCCCGAATCCTGGCGCGACGGCTATCGCAAGGGCATGTTCAAGCTCGACGCGCTCCCCGAGGTCCACCCGCGCGTCGTCCTTGTCAAGGGCTGGTTCGATCAGACGCTGCCCGCCTTCCTTGCCGAGCACCCCGGACCCTGCGCCTTCGTCCACGTCGACTGCGATCTATATTCCTCTACGCGGACCGTGTTGAATCTGCTCGCGGAAAGGATCGTGCCGGGTTCGGTGCTCGTCTTCGACGAGTTCTTCAATTACCCCGGCTGGCGCCACGGCGAATACAGGGCCTTCACCGAGTTCGTCCGCGACCGCGGCGCCGCCTTCGAGTATCTTGGCTACTCGCGCTGCCACTCTCAGGTGGCCGTCCGCATCATCGGTGTGAAAGAGGAATAACGGGTGCCGCAGAACTCCGATCGACAGCGCGCCGTCCAGGGCCGCCGCGACAGCGAAGCCGAGCGCCTCGCCTTCATGCTCGACACCATGCCGCGCAACAAGGCCTACCGCTATGCCGCCGACCGCGCCGGCGCCGACCCCGACGGCCGCGTCCTCGAAGCCCACCGCGACCGTTTCCGCAGCTACCGTCTCGGCTGGCGCGGCAACCCCCGCCGCGCCATCGAAGAAAAACTCAGCCACGACGCCTTCCGCGACCGCGGCTTCCCGCCCATGTGCGTCGACATCGAGACCGCCGCCGTCTGCGACCTCGCCTGCCCCTTCTGCTTTCGCCAGTACATCGCCACGCCCGACAAGATCATCCGCGACGATCTCTATTACCGCGTCATCGACCAGTGCTCCGACCTCGCCGTCCCCTCTGTCAAGCTCAACTGGCGCGGCGAGCCGATCATGCACCCGCGCCTCCCCGAGTTCATCGACTACGCCAAGCGCGGCGGCGTCCTCGAAACCATCATCAACACCAACGCCGTGACGATGGACGAATCCCTCAGCCGCCGCCTCATCGAGTCCGGCCTCGACCTGCTCATCTACTCCTTCGACGGCGGCACCAAACACACCTACGAAAAAATGCGCGTCGGCCGCTTCGCTGAAAACTGCTTCGAAACCGTCTACGAAAACATCCGCCGCTTCGCCCGCATCCGCGCCGAACTCGGCTCGCCCCTCCCGCGCACGAAAATCCAGATGATCCTCACCGAAGACACCTTCCACGAACAGGAATCGTTTTTCCGCCTCTTCGAAGACTGCGTCGACGACGTGAGCGTCAAAGCCTACACCGAGCGCGGCGGCTCACTCCCCGATCTCGATGATGAAACGCGCCAGGCCCTCGGCGGCGCCATCGCCCAATTCGGCCTCGCCCACGACGCGGCATATTGGCGCGACCTCCACGGCAACATCCACATCGCCTCCGGCCGCCTCGCCTGCGAGCAGCCCTACCAGCGCCTGATGGTCACCTATGACGGCCGCGTCAGCATGTGCTGCTACGACTGGGGCTGCGAATACCCCATCGGCTACGTCGACGACGCCGCGTACGAAGACGGCGACCGCCACTACGAGTCCGTCATGGACAAGGCCCGCGCCGGCGCCAAAGGCTTCGAACTCATGCCCCAGCTCAAGATGCCGCGCCGCTTCTCCGACCCCCCGCACCGCGTCCAGACCCTCCGCGAAATCTGGTACGGCGACGTCGTTAACAACGTCCGCCGCCTCCATCATGATGGGCGCATCGAGGACGTCCCCATCTGCCGCCGCTGCCCGTTCAAGGAAACCTATCAGTGGGTCAAGGTGGAGTTGCAGCGTGCCCCGGCCGCCCGTTGAGATCATCGCCGAAATCGCCAACGCCCATCAGGGCGACCCGCAGCAGGCCATCGCCCTCGCCGAAGCCGCCCTCCGCGCCGGCGCCGACGCCGTCAAGTTCCAGCTCTACTCCGCCGACGAACTCCTCGTCCGCGCTCACCCGCGCTACGAACACTTCCGCAAACAGGCGTTCCCCCCCGACGCCTGGCGCGACATCCTCGCGCGCTTCGTCGACGGCCCCGCCCGCGTCTACTGCGATGTCTTCGGCCTCGACGCGCTACGCATCGCCACCGACGCCGGCGTCCGCGACTTCAAGGTCCACTCCTCCGACCTCGCCAACGAGCACCTGCTCCGCGCGCTCGCCGATCTCCCCTGCCGGCTCCTCCTCGCCGTCGGCGGCAGCACCGCCCGCGAGATCGTCGCCGCCCTGCGGCTGCTTCTCCCCTCGCGCTCCCGCGCCGACCTCGTCCTCCTCCACGGCTTCCAGAGCTACCCCACCGCCGTCGAAGACTCCTCCCTCTCGCGCCTCACCTGGCTCCGCGAACACTTCGGCGACCGCGTATCGATCGGCTACATGGACCACGTCTCCGGCGACGATCCCTTCGCGTTCACACTTCCGTTGATGGCCCTGGCCCTGGGTGCCGAGGTCCTCGAAAAACACATCACCCTCGACCGCGCCGCTCAGGGCGTCGACTACTACTCTTCGCTCGAGCCCGACGAGTTCGCCCGCTTCGTTACGGCAGTCCGTGCCGCCGAGCGCGCACTCGGCGACAACCCCGAGTCGTTCGCCCCGGCCGAACGCACCTATCGCAAGACGATGAAAAAGCATTGGGTGGCTGCGCGCGCGCTGCCCGCCGGCCACGAACTCGCCCCCGCCGACCTCGTCATGAAGCGAGTCCCCGCGTCCGACTCGGACTGCCTCCCGCTCGACCATCTCATCGGCCGCCGCCTCCTCCGCGACCGCGCCCCGGAAGACGCCCTCACTCGCCTCGACGTGGAAACCTCAGTCTGGGCCCTCGTCGTCGCCCGCATGCGCTCCGCCCGCCTGCCCGGAAAAGCCCTCGTCGACGTCGGCGGCATGCCCGCGCTGCAGCACCTCTTCGAGCGCCTCCGCCAGGCCCGCCGCGTCAACCACATCGTCCTCTGCACCACCACCGAATCCGAGGATGAGCCGCTCGTTCGCCTCGCCGAGCGCTGCGGCGTCGCCTGTTTCCGCGGCCCCGTCGAGGACGTGCTCGGCCGCATGGTCGGCGCCATCGACGGCCGGCGCGTCGACCTCGCCCTCCGCGTCACCGGCGACGACATCCTCATCGCCCCCGAATACGTCGACCGCGCCGTCGAACACGTCCTCCGCACCGGCGCCCAGTACGCCGACCTCAAGCAGCTCCCCAGCGGCACCGAGGTCGAGGTCTTCGACGCCGCCCTCCTCCGCGACATCTGGCGCGCCGCCTGCGACCCCGGCGGCACCGAATACCTCACCACCTACGTCGTTCGCCACGCCGACCAGTTCACGGCCGTCAGCGTCCCCGTCGACGAGCGCCACGCCCGCCGCTGGCGCCTGACCCTCGACACCCCCGACGACCTCGCCGCCATCCGCGCGCTGCTGGAGGGCATGCGCGCCCGCGGCAAACCCCTCGACTACCGCATGGACGATGTCGTTGACTTCCTCGAGTCCCACCCCGACGTGCTCGCGCTGAATACATCCCAGCGCCAACGCGCCACGCCCCCCGAAGTGAACACCGACCTCTCCTGGCCCCGCCTCCTCTGACCCGCCGCCATTCAAATGTCGAGCGCGATGCAACAGTTCAATCTTGCTACGCGCGCCGGCCACGTCGTGGTACCATCACAGCGAATCGTGCGCCGGCCTGAACGATTCATGATGAAGGGACACCCGGATGCCCGATCTACCGAGCCCAATCGTCTTGGCAATGTTGATCTGCGATGCGATCCATCGCGATCCCGGTACCGGCAAAAGTACACTTCTCGGCACGTTCAGCACGATTGGTGCCACCCAGTTTCCCGCCATCCACCCCTTCATGGGAGTGTTTGTAGTGCTCACAGGCGGCCGTGGAAAAGTCCCGCTTGAGTTGCGCTTGGTTACGGTGGACGAGGACCATACAATACTCTCGGCACGGGTTGAGGTGGAGTTCCCTGACCCGAGAGCCGCCGTCGAACTCGCGATGAACGTCCAGAACGCACAGTACGATGAGCCCGGTGAATACCGCGTGCAGCTCTACTGTGGGCACGAACTGCTGTCCGAGCGGCGAATCATGGTCTTTGAAGTGGAAAAACCACATGGCAACGAGAACGCTGCCCGATAAGGCGGTAGAAGTGACAATCGTACAGGTAGCCAGACCGGGGACTCCGACTACGGTCTACACTCGAGAGCCGCATTTCGACAAGATCAAACATCTGCTCAGTGACCGGCCACTCCGCGCCCCCAAACGCCCGAAACGTGCTTGACGACGCTTCTGGAAGCCGTATCCACTACAGCCCTCCTGAATCCGATACGTGAATCTTGGTTGTGTTGCCCGGCCATGCGAGTTGACGTACCCTAGACCTTTGTATCCGGTTGGGGTCGCCGAGGCGCAGTGAATAGCCCCGCACCCGCTCGACTTCGAGCCACCGCCATGGACGAATCCCACACGCCCCTTGTCTCCGTCTACATCACCAACCACAACTACGCCCCCTACGTCGAGCAGGCCATCCAGAGCGTCCTGCGCCAGACCCTCCGCGACTTCGAACTCATCGTCATCGACGACGGCTCCACCGACGACTCCCGCGCCATCCTCGAGCGCTACGCCGGCCACGACCGCGTCGTCGTCATCTTCCAGCACAACCAGGGCCTCACCGTCACCAACAACATCGCCCTCCGCGCCGCCCGCGGAAAATACGTCATCCGCCTCGACGCCGACGACTACCTCGACGAAAACGCCCTGCAGCTCCTCGCCGGCGCCCTCGAGCGCGACCCCGCCCTCGGCCTCGTCTTCCCCGACTACTACCTGGTCGACGCCGACGGTGTCGTCCTCGAACACGTCCGCCGCCACGACTTCTCCGAGGTCACCCTCCTCGACCAGCCCGCCCACGGCGCCTGCACCATGATCCGCCGCGACCTCCTCCTGCAGCTAGGCGGCTATGACGAATCTTTCTCCTGTCACGACGGCTACGACCTCTGGATTCGCCTCATCGCCCACGCCCGCGTCCAGAACGTCAACCTGCCGCTTTTCTACTACCGCCAGCACGAGCGCAGCCTCACCCGTGATGAGCAGCGCATCATCGACACCCGCTCGCAGATTCTTGCCAAGCAGGCGGACCGCAACGGCCGGCGCCTCTCCGCCGCCGCCGTCATCCCCGTTCGCGGCAGCCACCTCGATCCCGGCTCGCTCGCGCTGCGCCGACTCGCCGACCGCCCCCTTATCGAATGGACCCTCGACGCCGCACTCGACGCCCAGCGCATTTCGTCCGTCCTCGTCACCTCACCCGACGAACAGGTCCTCGCCCACGTCGCTGCGCGCTACGGCCGCCGCGTCCTCTGCCTCCGCCGCGACAGCCGCCTCGCCCTCCCCAACACCCATGTCGAGGAGACCCTTCTGCACACGCTCGAACACCTTGGCCCCGGCTCGCCCGCCCCCGACGCTCTCGTCGTCCTCTACATCGAGTCCCCCCTGCGCGAGCCCCGCTACATCGACAACGCCCTCGACGTCATGGAACTCTTCGACACCGACGCCGTCATCTCCGTCCGCCCCGACACTGGCGTCCTTTACCGCCACGCCGGCGCCGGCCTCGAACCCCTCCGCCAGAGCCGCCGCCTCCGCCTCGAACGCGAGGAACTCTTCCGCGAGTGCGGCCAGATCTACGCCGTTCGCCGCACCCACCTCGTCGAGTCGAAACAGCTCGTCTCCGGCCGCGTCGGACACGTCGTCATCGACCCCCGCTCCGCCGTCCGCCTGCAGTCCGAGTGGGATTGGCAGCTCGCCGAGCAGATCATCGCCCTCTCGCGACAGACCCCGGCCGAGTCCGCCGTCTGAAACCCATGGAGCACCTCCACATGGACTTTCGCACGCTCGAAAAAACCTGGATCGTCGCCGAGATCGGCGTCAACCACGAAGGTGACCCCCGCGTCGCCGAAGATCTGATCCGCAATGCGGCTGACTGCGGCGTCGACGCCGTCAAGTTCCAGACCTACACCGCTGAGCAGTACGTCTCCTCCGTCCAGCCCGAACGCCTCGCCCGCGTCCGCCGCTTCCAGCTCTCGCGCGACGATTTCCGCCGCCTCGCGCACGTCGCCCGCGACTGCGGCCTCACCTTCTTCTCCACCCCCCTCCACCCCGACGATGTCGACTTCCTTGACACCGTCGCCCCGCTCTTCAAGATCTCCTCCGGCGACATCACCTACACGCGCCTCATCCGCCACGCCGCCGACAAAGGCAAGCCGCTCATCCTCTCCACCGGCCTCGCCACCCCCGACGAAATTCGCGCCGCCGTCACCACCATCCTCGAAGTCCGCCCGCACATTCGCGACGACGGCGCGCTCATGCTCATGCATTGCGTCGCCGCCTACCCCACCCCCGCCGAGGACGCCCACCTCGCCAACATCGGCTGGCTCCGCAGCGAGTTCGCCGTCCCCGTCGGCTACTCCGATCACACGCTCGGCACCAAGGCCTGCGAACTCGCCGTCGCCGCCGGCGCCCGCGCCGTCGAGA
>CAZNDQ010000086.1:0-11492 GCA_964571825.1 uncultured Planctomycetales bacterium
GTACGGGTCGGGCGATTTCTATCGCACGTTTCAGGTGAGCGAGTCGATCGACGCGCAGCGGATCAGCGCCGAGTACAACGGTGGCGTGCTGACGATCCACCTGCCCAAGACGGAGGCCGTCAAGCCACGCCGGATTTCGGTGGCGAGCAAGTAGGTCGTCCGCCGGCCGCGGCGCGGGCGCGAACCGAGGCCGGCCGTAATGGAGATTCGCCCGCCGCAGCGGCGGGGCGATCGCAGAGAGAGGTGATAGCGATGAATCTCATTCCATGGAGAAAGAAAGAACAAAACGCAGTGGTTCGTGCGGACAGCGGCTTTCCGTCGCTCACGCAGTTCCGGGACGAGATCGACCGGCTATTCGATCGATTCTTTGAGGAGCCGTTCGGGCTGTTGGGGCCGTGGGCGCGCGGGGCGGGCTGGACACCGGCGGTCGAGGTGAGCGAGACCGATACTCATGTAACGGTGCAGGCGGAGGTGCCGGGGATCGACGCGCGGGACCTCGACGTGGCGGTGGCGGGCAACGTGCTGACACTCTCGGGGCAGAAGAGCGAGGCGTCGGAGCGGAGCGATCGCGGCGTACAGTACTCGGAGCGGCGGTTCGGCTCGTTCCGGCGGCGGATCGAGCTGCCGGCGGAAGTGAGCCCCGACGACGTGGACGCGCAGTATCGCAACGGCGTGCTGACGATCCGGCTGAAGAAGGTGCATGCCCAGCGCGCGCGGCGCGTGCAGGTCAAGACATGAAGCGCGGCGCAGGTGTGCGGAGCGGAAACGGCGAGCGCACCGAATGGTGCGCACGCCGCGACGCTGCAGCTTACATCGCGCTCAACCCGATCAACCTACAATGGCATTCAGCAATGCCGGCCTGTTCGCCGGAGAGAGGAGTGCTCGATGATCGCCGAAATCGTATTGCGCACGAGGCCAGGCAACGCGGAGCAGAAGCACCGGCGACGGCTGCAACTCGTCGTGGCGATGCTCTGGAGCACCGTCGCGCTGTCCGTGCAGGCGCTGCAAGCGGCGCCGCGCGAGCCGGCCGAATCGAAGTCTGACACAAAACGATATTCGCGGGAACTGTCGCATGCATTTCAGGGCGTGGCGCAGCGTGCCAAGCCTTGGGTGGTGAGCATAAGTGCTTCGCGGCGCATTGAGTCGCCGGCATTCCTTGGGCGACCGCAGGTACCCTCGCCACTCGGCGATTCGCCATTCCGGGATTTCCTCGGCGAGGACCTTTTCGAGCGGTTTTTCCGCGAGCGAATTCCGGAGCGCGGACGCGAGTTGCGCGGGCTGGGAACGGGCGTGATCGTCAGTGCCGACGGGTACATCCTCACGGCGAACCACATCATCGATGGAGCCGATCAGGTCTCAGTGCGACTGAGCGACGATCGGGAGTATCACGCCGAGGTCGTCGGCTCGGACGACAAGAGCGACGTGGCTGTGATTCGGATCGAGGCGAGTGGGCTGCCGCCGGCCGATCTGGGGGATTCGGACGTGATCGAGGTCGGCGAATGGGTGGTGGCGCTGGGTAATCCATTCGGACTGACGCAAACGCTGACGGCGGGCATCGTCAGCGCGAAGGGGCGGGCGAACATCGGCATCACGGACTATGAGGACTTTATTCAGACGGACGCGGCGATCAACCCGGGCAACAGCGGCGGGCCGCTGCTGGACCTCGACGGGCGTGTGATCGGCATCAACACGGCAATCGCCACGCGCACGGGTGGGTACATGGGGATCGGCTTCGCGATTCCGATCAACCTGGCGCGTTCGATCATGGAGAGCCTCATCGCACACGGGCACGTCGTTCGCGGCTGGCTGGGCGTAGCCATCCAGGACCTGACGCCGGACCTTGCGCAGTCGTTCGGCTTCTCGGGCACAGACGGAATCCTGGTCGGGGGGGTGACTCCGGACGGGCCTGCGGCCCGCGCCGGTGTCCGCGAAGGCGACATCATTGTCAAACTCAACGGCAAGGCGATGACCAAGGTCAACCAGTTGCGCAACGCCGTCGCCACGAGCGAACCCGGCACTCGGACTGAGCTGATTGTTTTCCGCGATGGCAAGGAGCAGCGCTTCACGGTGGAGATCGGCGAGCTGGCGCCGCAGATCACATTGTCGCGCGCGCCCGAACCCGTGAAAGACCTCGGCCTGAGCGTTCAGGACATGACACCTGATCTGGCCGCGCGGCTCGGGTATGCGGAAGCAACGTCGGGCGTAGTCGTCACTGCCGTCGAAGCGGGGAGTCCGGCGGAACAGATGCAGATTCGGCCCGGCGAGATCATCATCGCGGTTGGCGAGCGCGCGGTGAAGAACGTGGCGGAGTTCCGAGAGGCGATGGGTGAACAGGATCTGCGGCGCGGCATCCGGCTCAAACTGCGCGCACAGGACATGAGCCGCTATGTATTCCTCAAGATCGAGTAAGTGACGCGGACCGCCGACGGAAGTAGCACTAGGCTTTGGTCGCGTAGCGGTTTGCGTCGGCGAAGACGTCGATGACGAGCATGCGCTGGATGATCTTCGCACTGTGCACCGTCCCGGCGGGGATGAAGTAGTGATCGCCGGGACGGCAGCGGTGCACCTGCCCGCCGATGGTGAGGTCCATCTCGCCGTGGACGACGACGCCCCACTGGTCGCCGTGCGAATGAGGAGGAATCACCGCGCCGGTCTGCAGCTCGATGAACAGCACCTGATGTCCCGGCCCCTGCGAGACGAATCCCTGCACGCCCGCCAACGGTACGTCCGCCTGCGGCAGTCGCGTGATCATCTCGGGGAATCGTTCCTCGTTCATCGTTCTTTCTCCGGTTGTGGTCGCGCCCGGGGTGCGCGGCGGACCGGTCAGCGTCCCCATTTGAGCTTGGTCACGAGCGTATGCCACGGCGGATACAGCGGATTTCGGACGAGGCGGAAGTCGTGGGGGCTGCGGCGGACCCGGATCGTGCGGCCGGAGTGCATCGGCACCATGCGCTGGCCGTCGAGCGAGGCCACCGTGCCTTCGTTTGCTTCGACGAGGCGGACGAGCAGTTCTGATTTGCACTCGACGACGAGCGGCTGGTGGGTGAGCGAGTGGGGGCAGAGGGGCGTGACGACCCAGGCGTCGATGCCGGGCTGGAGGATGGGGCCGCCCGCGGCCATGTTGTGAGCGGTGGAGCCGCTGGGGGTGGAAATGATCAGGCCGTCGCCGCGGACGACGGTGAGGTGCTGGCCCTCGATCTCGATGAGCAGGTTGATCATGCGATAGGGGGGGCCGGCGTGGATGACGCAGTCGTTGAGGACAGTGGCGCACGCGGCCGGCTCGTCAAACTCCACGTCGAGCATCATGCGGGGGACGATCAGCGACTCGTCGGTCATCACCTGCGCGAAGACGGGTGTGAGGTCCTCGAGGGAGAACTCGGCGAGGTAGCCCATCTTGCCGCGGTTGACGCCAATGACGGCGATCGCGGTGTCGTGCAGCTCGCGCGCGGCGGCGAGGATCGTGCCGTCGCCGCCGACGACGATGAGGCGGTCGGGTCGGCGGGCGCGGACATCGGCGTAGTCCTCCTTGAGCGTTGTGCCGACGACGTCAGCGTGTTGGCGTGCGCAGGCAACGATCGAGTCGATGGTGGCTTCGACGTTGGCCTTTCGGGGATTGCCGAGAATGTAGACGCGCGGCCGGCTCATGGATCCGCTCCCGAACAGACGAGTTGAGTATACCCTGCGCTTCGCCGCCCGTGTAGCGGACGAAGCGGTGCCGCAGCGGGAAACCAAACGGGCAGGCCGGTGGGAAGTTCGTTGCGGGTTCAGCGGGCCCGCGCGGGTGCCGGGCGCGGCGCCGAAGTTTCGGGAACCTCACGCACACCCGGTGCCGACGGTTCGGCGGCGCCGACGAGTTGTTGAACCGTGTTGGCGATGCCAGCGGCGTCGATGCCGATCTCGGCGAGCTGGCCGGCGCGCGAGCCGTGCTCGATGAAGCGATCGACGGGCATGCCGAGTCGCGTGAGGCGCTCGGTGGGCAGCCGCAGGTCCTGTGCGGTTTCGAGCACGGCGCTGCCGAAGCCGCCGGCGACGGAGTGGTCCTCCACCGTGATCACCGGGTGACCGGCCGTCAGTGCTTCGATGACCATGTTGCGGTCGATGGGTTTGGCAAAGCGGGCGTTGACGACGCGAAGTTGGATGCCGGACTCGGCGAGCAGGTCGGCCGCGGCCATGGCGGCGGCGACAGTGGCGCCGTAGGCGAGGACCGTGGCGTCGGTCCCGTCGCGCATAAGGCGCGACTCGCCGAGGCGGTAGGGCGGCGCGTCGCCGAAGGGGGCGGGGACGTTGTCGCGCGGATAGCGGATGGCGCTGGGCCCGTCGAGCGAGAGAGCGAGTCGCAGGGCCGCCGTCAGTTCGGGCTCGTCGGCCGGGGCCATGAGCACCATCTTGGGGAAGCCGCGCAGATACGTGATGTCGAGGAAGCCGTGGTGGACGGCGCCGTCGCCGCCGACGAGTCCGGCGCGGTCGAGGCAGAATACGACCGGCAGGCCCTGCAGAACGACCTCCTGAAAGACCTGGTCGAAGGCGCGCTGGAGAAATGTACTGTAGATCGCCGCGACGGGGCGCATGCCGGCTTTGGCCATGCCGGCCATCATGTCGACGGTTCCGCTTTCGGCGATGCCGCCGTCGAGGTAGCGATCGGGGTGGACCTTGGCGTATTTGCTCAGGCCGGTTCCGTCGGGCATGGCGGCCGTCGTCGCAAAGACGCGGTCGTTTTCGTTCGCCAATTCGATCATCGCGTCGGCAAACGCCGTGGTCCAACTCTTGCCCGGCCCCTTGATGATGCTCGCTACGCCGTTTTCGACCTTGAACGGCTTGGGGCTGTGGAAGGTGCCTGGGTCGGCGCAGGCCCACTCGCAGCCCTTGCCCTTTTGCGTCGTGACGTGGAAGAGCACGGGGTGTTTGACGTCCTTGAGGCGGGTGAGCATGTCGATCAGATGCGGCAGGTCGTGGCCGTCGCCGGGGCCGACGTACATCAGCCCGAGCTGCTCGAAGATCTGGTGCGGCGAGATCGTCGCCTTGATCCCTTCCTTGAGATGATCGAGGGCCTCGAACATCGTTCTGCCGACGAGCGGCACTTTGGGCAGCAGGCGCCTGGTCTTCTCGCGCATCTCGCCATAGACGTCGCTGGCGCGGAACCTGGTGAGGTACTGGGCGAAGCCGCCCTGAGTCGGCGAAATGCCCCACTCGTTGTCATTGAGGATGATCAGCAGTTGCCGCTTGAGCAGCCCCGCCTGATTCAGCCCCTCGAACGCCAGCCCGTTGACGATGCTCGCGTCGCCGACCAGCGCCACGACGTGCGAGTCGCGCCCGAGCATCTGGTCGCCGCGGGCCATGCCCACGGCCGTGGCGATCGCCGTGCCGGCGTGGCCGACGCTGAACAGGTCGTAGTCGCTTTCGTGGATGTTGGGGAAGCCGCTGACGCCGCCGGGCTTGCGCAGCGTGTCGAAGCGTTTGTTGCGGCCGGTGAGCAGCTTGTGCGGATAGCACTGGTGACCGACGTCCCAGAGCAGGCGATCGCGCGTGAAGTCGAAGACGTAGTGCAGCGCGATCGTCAGTTCGGTGACGCCGAGGTTGCTGGCGAGATGTCCACCGTTGCGCCCGACGACTTCGACGATGCGCTCGCGGATGTTCTTCGCCAGCGTTTCCAGTTGTCCCGGCGACAGCTTGCGCAGATCGGCCGGGCTCTCGATCGTGTTCAGGATGTTTTCCATCGACTCTGCCTCAGGGAGGAATCCGTTCACGGTCCTTTTCCAATGCGGCGGCCGGCCGGTGCTCAGCGGTCGCGCTCGACGACGTACTGTGCCAGGGCCCGCAGGTCGTCCGCGTCGGCGGCGAATGGCGAAAGGGCTTCGACCGCGCGGGCGACGTGCTCGCGGGCCAGGGCGCGGGCCCGCTCCACTCCTACGACGCGGCAGTAGGTTTGTTTGCCCGCGTGCTGGTCTTTGCCGACGTTTTTTCCGATGCGCTCGGCCTGGCCGACCTCGTCGAGCACATCGTCTGCGATCTGAAAGGCGAGTCCGAGCTGGCGTCCGAAATCACTCACCGCCCGATATCTCGTTTCGTCGGCACCGGCCGCGATCGCGCCGAGGCGGCAGGCGCACTGGATGAGGCGCGCCGTCTTGCTCTCGTGGATTCGCGCCACGGTCTCGGCGGTGGGTGCCTGCTGCTCGCCGTCGAGGTCGAGCACCTGGCCGCCGATCATGCCGGCCCAGCCGGCGGCGGCGGCCAGTTCGGCGCACCACTTCGCCGCCACTTCGGGCGACCTCGCGCGCGTTGCCAGCACCTCGAAGGCCAGCGTCACCAGCGCGTCGCCCGCCAGAATGGCCATCGCCTCGCCGTAAACCTTGTGGTTGGTGGGGCGTCCGCGGCGCAGGTCGTCGTCGTCCATGGCCGGCAGGTCGTCGTGCACCAGCGAGAAGGCGTGGACGCATTCGACGGCCAACGCGGCCGGCAGCGTGGCGTGTTCGTCCGCGCCGCAAAGTGCGCCGCAACGGGTGGTGAGATAGGGCCGGAGTCGCTTGCCGGGCAGGAGTGCGGAGTAGGCCGCGGATTCAGCCAGCCGGGGCGGCACACCGCGGGCGGCGGTGAACAGCTCACTCAGACGGCGATCAAACGCCGTGGCGAATTCCTCCAACCGCGCCTGAATTGTCGGTTCCAAAGCGGAGATGGTCATGCGCTCCTCGACGACCGGCCGGGGGGCGATTATAGCCCGGCTGCGTCGCCATGCCCAACCTGCGTGCGCCCCGAACAAGCTCCAGCCTCTCGGCGCAACATCCGATATTTCATGGCATGAGCGCGATCCATGTGCGCCCGCGCCGCCGAAAAGCCGCACCGCAACGGCCCATTTGCGGGTATGACGTGGTATGATGCCGCGCGGGGGTTGCCGTTTGGCCCGCCCGCGTCCCGCGATGGAGGGTCTTATGCGTCGATTGAAGCTCGGATGGCTGGTGCTGCTGGTGGCGGCCGCGACGGCCGGTGCCCAGACCGTGACGTTTGACGTCCGCCCGGCCGGCGGGCTGACGTCTCCGGTCAACGTCGCACCCGGCGGCACGGTAGACATTGAAATCACGGCAGTGGTCAGCTCCGGCGACAACGGCGGGCTCAATCTTTTCGTCGTTGATCTGCTGACGAACCTCGGCGTCGCGCAGACCGCGACGAACGCCGCGCTGGGCGAGGACATCGAGGAGTTTTTTGTTCTCTTCACAACGCTCGGGACGCCGGAGAACGACGACCTCACCGACATCGGCTCGACGCAGGGGCTGGCCGGCGGTCAGACGGGGATCGGACAGAGCGGCGCCGTCGTGGTTTACACCAACACGCTGACGGTGGGTACGTCGAGCGGGATATTCAGCGTCGTGCTGGCCAATGCGACAGCGAACCTGCTCAACAGCGACAACACAGCCGTCATCAATCCGAGCACACTGACACTGGGACCGGGCTTCTCGATCCGCGTCGTGCCGCCGGACCAGGACAGCGACGGCGTGCCGGACGACATCGACAACTGTCCGGGGGTGCCCAACACGACGCAGGAAGACGCGGACATGGACGGGATGGGTGACGCCTGCGACGGCGACGATGACAACGACGGCATTCAGGACGACGTGGACAACTGTCCGCTGGTGGCCAATCCGGAGCAGGAGGACGAAAACGGCGACCTTGTCGGGGACGCCTGCGACAACGATGAGGATGGCGACGGTGTGGCCGATTCGATGGACAACTGTCCGCAGGCGGCGAACGCGGACCAGGCGGACCTCGACGGCGATGGGCTGGGCGACGTCTGCGACGCGGACGACGACAACGACTGCATCATCGACCCGCTGGACAACTGCCCGACGACGACGAACCCCAACCAGGAGGACGCGGACGGCGACGCGATGGGCGATGCCTGCGACAGCGACGACGACAACGATACGGTCCTCGACGGCGACGACAACTGTCCGCTGGTGGCCAACGCCGACCAGACGGACACCGACATGGACGGGATGGGCGACGCCTGTCAGGACGATGAGGACGGCGACAGGGTCATGTACGGCGATGACAGATGTCCGCTGGTGGCGAACAACCTGCAAACCGATGCCGGTGGCGACGACATCGGCGACGTGTGCGACGACGATGATGACAACGACGGCGTGACGGACGGTTGTGACAACTGCCCGTTCCACGCCAACAACGACCAGGCCGACGCGGACAACGACAGGATCGGCGATGCCTGCGACATCGACGCGGACAACGACGG
Source organism: uncultured Planctomycetales bacterium (assembly GCA_964571825.1). Lineage (GTDB taxonomy): Bacteria > Planctomycetota > Phycisphaerae > UBA1845 > CAZNDQ01. The sequence goes on from CAZNDQ010000086.1 coordinate 8,240, forward strand.
CGTCCCGGACGCGAGCGACAATTGCCCGATGGACGCGAACGCCGACCAGGCGGATGCGGACGGCGACGGCATCGGCGATGCCTGCGACGACGACACGCCGGGGGGCGGAGCGGCGGGCGAGCAGAGCCCGCTGGTCGCGATCTTTCTCATCATCGCCTTTCTGCTGATCGTCGGGGGCATTCTGGCGGGCGGGCTGTTCGGGCCGCTGATCGGCATCTTCCTCGGCATCCTGCTGCTGGCGATCGGGTTTGCGATCACGGTTCCCGTGACCTCGTAGCGCGGCGCGCGGGCACGCGTCCGTACGGCAGCAATTGAATCCGGCGAACCCACGTCTACCCATCTGTTCATTGCGCGCGTAAGATGACGTTCGCGCACGAGCGCGTTGGGCGCGAGCGGATCATGGGGCAGCGGCTGATTCTCTACGGCGGGACATTCAACCCGGTGCACTTCGGGCATCTGATCTGCGCGCGGGCGGCGCGGGAACTGCTAGAGGCGGAGCGCGTGCTGCTGATCGCGTCGCCTAACCCGCCGCACAAGAAGGACGTGCGGTTGATCGATGCGGCGCACCGGCTGCGGATGCTGGAGCTGGCGGTCGATGGCGACGCGGAGCTGGCAGCGAGCGACGCGGAGATACGGCGCGGCGGGGTCAGTTACACGTACGATACGGTGATGCACTTCCGAGAGCAGGCGGCGCGCGGCGCGGAATTGATCTGGCTGATCGGGGCGGACTCACTGCCGGAGCTGGCGACGTGGCACCGGACGGAGGACCTGGTGCGCGTGTGCCGCATCGTGACGCTGCGGCGGCCGGGGTGGGAGGCGCCGGACCTGGGAGCACTGCGCGCGCGGATCGGCGCGGCGGCCGTCGAGCAACTGGTGGCGGACATCATGGAGTCGCCGCGAATCGACATCTCGGCGACGGACATCCGCGCCCGCGTCCGCGCGGGGCGGTCGATTCGCTATCTGGTGCCTGATCCGGTGCGGGAATACATCGAGGCGGAGCGGCTGTATCTGGCGGATTGAGGGCGCGGCGGGGCGGTGCGGTGCGCTCTCATTCGCCGGCAGGTTTCGTGTCGGCGGACCGCTCCAGCACGAGTTGCCGCAGTTCGGCGGGTTTGTCGGCGAGCATAATCAGGTCGTAGACACGGGCGGGCGGCGTGATGTCGAACGTCGCGGGCAGCGGTCCCGCCGCGATGGGCTGCGTCGTGCCGGAAAGGCGGATGTCGAAGGTCAGAGGTCCTTGGCCGTCGGCAGAGATATGCCAGCGTCCGGCGCCGAGCGGGAGGCGCGGCAACACGCCGGCGCCGTCGGGGCGGATGTGCGTGACGAGCTGCCGTTGGTCATCGAACGCGGCGGCGGCCCAGGGGGGCGTTGCCAGCAGGTACCCGGGAATCTCCAGGCGCCGGTCCGTCTGCTGGATGCCGATTCGGCCATCGTAAGCGCGGAGCCAGAGAAGCGCGAGGACCGGTTCGCCGGCCGAGCGATCCTGGCCGCTGGCGAACGGGGATTCTCCCAGACGCAGGATCGGAAGCTCAAATAGCAGCAGACGATAGTCGCGCTGAAACGCGGGATCGGCCCACATCTGCATCCCGCTCCGGAAGACGGGTTCAGGTTGCCCCGGGGGGCGCTCGAACAAGATCACATCCGGTTTGCGGTCGAGCACGTAACGTCCATCACCCAACTCGTGCCCCACCCAGCCCTTGCCGAAATCGGGCGGAGCATGCCGCGCGATGTGGTGATCGTTGATGCCCAGCATGTCGATGGCCGGGAGTTCGGAATAGTAGGGGACGGCGCCGGCACCGTCGACGGCCAGCAGGGGCTGTCGATCGCTGAACGCCTCTTTGAGAAACTCGCCGACGAGCTTGCCGTCCCACTCCCAGCGTTCTTCGCGGGCCAGTTGGGTCGGGTATTCGCGTGCGGCGGACTGCTGCCAGACGAGAACGGCGACGCAGAGCACGGCGGCTCCGGCTGCGTTCGCCCGGCCGCGCGGCCAGTGCCGCTGCACGTACCACAGAAACTCGATCAGGAGCAGCCCCAGCGCGACGAGTGCCGGCACCCATTGGCGGCGGGCCGGGAAAATGTCGCCGCCGATCACAGCGAGGTAGGCGAGCCAGGTGAGGAGCACGGCGGCCGGGAGGAGGATGCGCGGGCGCAGCGCGCGGTGGCGAAAGGCGGGCACGATTGCCGCCAGAGCGGGGACGATGAGCGCCGCATAGGCCAGTGCGCCGTCGGTAACGTAGTTCAGGCCGTCGCTCAGCCGGTGGAACGAGAACGCGACCTTGACGTGGGCGGAGTTGGGGACGAAGTCGCCGTAGTAGAGCAGGCGGAAAACGGTCTGGCCGGCTGTCAGGAGCAGCGGAAAAACTGCAAGCAGAATGACGGCGCGCCAGGCGCGTCGGCCGAAGCCGAGGGTTGTGAGCAGGCCCAGCCCGATGCCGAGGCAGAGCACGGCGGCGTCGGCGCGCGTCAGGCACAACAGTCCGAGCAGGAAGCCTGCGGCGAGGTTTCGCCGGGGCGCGACGAATTGCCGGTCCATGACGGGAAAGAGGAGAACGAAAGCCCAGGCGAGCAGCGCGGCGAGCAGGGGCTGTTCGAGGCCCCCGATGGCCCAGACGGCGAAGGCGCCGGTGAGGGCGAGCGCGAGCGCGCCGGCAAGCGGCGGTACGACCTCTGGCAGCGAGCGCGGCGGCCGCGCCCAGACGACGGCAACCAGCGCCGCGGACATGCAGACCACCCCCAGCACGCGCGCGGCGAGGTCGAGATCGACGCCGAGGGCGCCGAGCGCCGCGCAAGCCAGCAGCCAGAGCAGGTTGGTGTAGCCCTCGACGCGCGGACCGTCAGTCCACGTCAGGCCGTGACCCTCGAGCAGCCGCTGTGCGTAGCGCAGGGTGATGGAGGCGTCGTCGGAGATAAAAGGGAGGTGGGATGCGGCGTGGATGCAGAGGACGGCGACGGCGATCGTAGCGACGAGAATCGTGAGCCTCAGCCGCTCAGGCTGGTCCGCTGGGATTGAGCCAGTGTCGTTCTCGTGCTCGGGTGGCCGGGACCGCTCGGCAGAGATTTCGTGTTGAACGTGGTTCCGTGTGGACACTGAACACAGCATCCTATGTCCGCGGAAGTCGGGCAAGTAGCCTGTTCGTGTGATGCCAGCTGAGAATTGCCATCAGGAATCGGCCGAGTCTAAGATCATCCTGCGGCAGGGGTTCAGGCGAACCGAGTCAGTGAATGGCAATCGACTTTGACATCATTGTGATCG
>CAZNDQ010000087.1:0-11489 GCA_964571825.1 uncultured Planctomycetales bacterium
GTTCGGCAATCTCCGGAAACTCGTCCGGCCGCAGCTCCTTGTACCGCTCCTCAAACCTTCGCGGATGTGTGCCGCGATAGCGCTTGCGCCGCCGCGGCCGGTTCGCCGGCCCATTTCCTTCCTCAGCCCGCGGTCCTTCGGGCGTGCTCATGCCGGGCAGGATACGCTGTGCCGCAACCGATTGCCCGCATCCGGTCGCCGCCTGCATATCGCCGCCGCCATCCCAATTGGCAGCCTCCGCGCCTTTGTCTGTCGAACGTATTTACGCCTCCGCGGCGCCGCATGCGCCTGCACTCGGACACAACGGCACGACAGACCTTCACAGTGCGGTGCCGGACACTGTAACTGAGGCAAACTGCGCATTCTCTCACTGCGTGCGACCTGGCCGACTTGCGCCCAAGCCGCTTGCGTCCCGGTACGCCAATTGCCGTAGCCCTTTCCCTCGGGCGGCTCGCCCGGTCACTCCGATGTCAACGACGGATCGAATTACCGTGACGAACTCCACTATTTGTCACAACACCGGAAAATGCAACGTTGATCTGGCGCCCGGTACCATGCAAATCCTGCATGTCCGGGAAAACTGACCATGCTGCAATTCTTGCATTCGACGCAAACTTGCCTCGCGCACCGTTGCCCGTCGATTGGCATACTCGCGGCGTGCTTTGCCGGCTTGACCATTGTTGCGGCAGCCGCCTCACTGAACGCAGACGCAACCGTTCCTACGAGATCATCCGCTGCCGCTGCGATCTTTAACGACCAGCCGCACTACGCCAACGCGACGCGCATCCAGTCCTTATGGCGTGAGCCGGATAACAGCGACCGGGATATCTGGGTTCGGAATGACTTCACGCGGCCCGCCAGTCGCGCCATTGGCGAACCCATCTGGCGCGGCGAATACATCTGCGGCGGGTTTTACCTCGGTTCCATCGTGCAAGCTCGGAAAACTCGTATCAGCCCAAAACACCCCTTAAAGGAGTACAAACATGTTTCCGCTCAGCAACCCTGGCGTAGGGCGTGGCCGATACCGCGCCTGGGAATGGGTCTACGCGATCCCTGTCGTTCTCTGCCTTTCCATGATTCCGCAGTCCGCCGAGTCCGGACCACCACCAGCTCGTCCAAGTGTACTGCCCGGTGAGAACAACTGGATCCCCTCCCCCGCCAATCCCCGGGCAGGACTTACCACACAGGACCTCAACTCGGGCCTGACCCCCACGGACCTCGTAACGGCGCTGCTGGGTCCCGGTGTAGCTGTTTCGAACGTGACGTTCGCCGGAACAAACACAGCGGCCGGCACGTTCAGTGGTGGTACCGGGATTGTCGGCTTTGAGAGCGGCATCATGCTGAGCAGCGGCAACATCGCCTTCGTTCCGGGGCCGAATACTCAGGATGATGTCAGCGGCGTCAACGCCGGAATTGGCGATCCCGATCTCGACGGACTGATTCCCGGATATACAACGTTCGACGCCTGTATCCTGGAATTTGACTTTCAATGCACGGGCACTCAGGTCATCCAGTTTCAATACGTCTTTACGTCAGAGGAATACAACGAGTGGGTGAACTCGCCGTTCAATGACGTGTTCGGGTTCTTTCTGAACGGCGTCAACGTGGCCCTGGTTCCCGGCAGCCCGGGGACGCCGGTCAGCATCAACAATGTCAACTGCGGCAACCCGTACAACCCGCCCCTGGGCAGCTACTGCAATCTTTTCATCAACAACGACTGCGACGACATTCCGCCCGGCACCTTCCCCTGCGCCGGGGCGAGCAACATCCAGATGGACGGCAAGATCGTGATCCTGACGGCGACCGGCACACTCAGCCCCGGTGTGAATCACATCAAGCTGGCGGTCGCCGATGCGGGCGACCAGGTCCTGGACTCAAATGTATTCATCCAGGGGCAGAGCTTCACCTGCGGCGAGCCGACCGGCGCGTGCTGCGATACCAGCACGCTTGGTTGTTTGAGCAACGTCACGCAAGCCGACTGCCAGGGCCCGAACCTGGTGTGGACGGTCGGGCTGGGCTGCAATCAACTGGATCCGCCCTGCGCGCCGGACGCGCCTCCCGCCGGGACGGACTGTGCAAATGCGATTGCCATGGGTGCGCTGCCCTTCTCTGACACCAATACGACGAGCGACAAGGGCAACGACTACACCAGCACGTGCCTCGGCGACTACGACAACGGCCTTGACATCGTCTATGAACTGACGCTGACAGGCACGCAGTGCATTGACGTGACCGTGACTGGCGCGACGCCGGAGGACAACTGGATCGGCGTGGCATTGGACAGCGCCTGCCCGCCGGGCAATGCGTGCATCGCGCAGGGGACCAGTCAGGCAAACGTGGCGACCATCACCAATCTGACGCTGGCGCCCGGCACGTATTACCTGATGATCGACCGCTGGCCCCTGACGAGTGCCGGCCTGGACTACACGCTCAGCGTCACCGAGTGCGGTGGGGCCCCAACCGGTGCCTGCTGCAATGCCGCCAATCAGGTCTGCACCGACAACGCACTGCAAACCAACTGCCAGGGACCGGATGATACGTGGAGCGTCGGTGTGGCGTGCGGCGATCTGGTGCCGCCCTGCACGCCCGAAATTGATCCCATCGGACAGGATTGTGAGTATTTACTCCCGGTGACGTCAATCCCTTTCGACGACGTCAACACAACGTCTGACAAGAAGGAAGACTACTCCAGCTCGTGCCTTGGCGTCTACGACGACGGAGATGACATTGTATACGAACTCACATTGACGGGTTCCCATTGTCTCGACATCCGCGTGGCGGGGGCGACGGCGATCGATCGCTCCATCGGCGTGGTGCTGGACGACGTCTGCCCGCCCGGTCTATCCTGTATTGCGCAGGCGAGCACGACGGGAACCGTGGCCACCATCACCAATCTGCAGTTGTCCCCCGGCACATACTACCTCATGATCGATCGGGAGCCCGACGACGGTTTCGCCATCCTCGACTTCCGGCTTACGATCGCGGACTGCCCGGAGGCGTCGGGCGCCTGTTGTCTGCCGGGTGGCCAGTGCGCGCAGGTCACCGAAGCGGATTGCATCAGCGCCGGGGGCCTCACCTGGACCATGGATACGGCGTGTTCGCCCAATCCCTGCGTCGCCGGCGACGTCGACGGCGACGGGGACGTCGACCTGGCCGACTTCGCCACATTTGCCAAGTGCTTCGGGGGCACAGGTGTTCCTGCACCACCCGGGTGTGAGACGAGCGACCTGGACAGGGATGGGGACGTGGATTTGATTGATTTCGGAACCTTTGCGGCAAACTTCGGCATGTAAGGGGCGGCCTCCGCCTGAGTCAGATTGCAGGTCGGTACGGACCTCGATGGCGAGTCGACCGTCGAGCAGTGGTATGACAGGCCGCCAAACAACCGTGGATTCGCGCATCCTGATGTTCTGTGTTGTCGGGTGAAGGGTCTTGGGGGGCTCTTGATCGTGATCTGCGGTTGTCCCGTTCTGCTGTTTGTCGAACTCCGGCGACGTTTCGTTCAGATCGCCAAGCGGCGCGGATGGGTGCCGCGATAGCGCTTCCGCCGCCGCGGGCGGCGCGAGCCCGCATCCTCCTCCGCCGGGATATCCGAAACGCACATGCCCGCATGATAAGCCGTCATGCGGGCAATGGCGCTGGTCGTCCGCAGCGATGGGGCGTTGTCGCGCTAAAACTCGGTTATCTCGTTCTCGCGGATCTTGATCGACTCCGTCTGCCCCATGATGCTCACCTGGTACTCGCCGACCGGCAGGCCCCAGTCGAACGAGCCGTAGTGCCGGGTCAGCTTTTTGCCCGAGGTGTCGAAGACTTCAACCTGCGTCGCGTCACCGGCGCGGACGCGCAGCACGCCGACCGCAATGACCGCGTCCTGCCGCCCGGCGACCTCGATCTCACCGAGCCGCACGCCGCCGACGTCGACGATGTATTTGCCCGACATCAGCTCGAAGTCCGATGAACCGTATTTGTGCGTCAATGGCTTTTCCGGGTTCGCCGCCGCGAAGACCTGGACCTGTGTCTGCGAGCAGTCGGCATCCGCCGGATAGGCAATGACGATCCGCCCCAGGCGCGTCGACAGTTTTCCGTTCTCGACGCGGCGATAGGGGGCGCCGGTCGCTCCCCCGGACGCGGCCGGTGCCGCAGCCTCGGGCGCGGCGCCGCCCGTTGCCGTGCGCGTCCCCACCAACGAGATGTTGGCCTCCAGCACGCGCTGGCCGCCCTTGGCGCCGACGATCGTCTGCCGCACCAGTCCGATCTCCGGCACGTACTCGCGCGTGTCGGTCGTCAGCATTCCGCTCGGGTCGCGACAGACGACGACGTAGCCCGGCCGCTGCCCCTGCGGCGTCTCGATCGGCAGCGGGCCCCACATCCGATACCAGCGCGAGTTCTGCGGATCGCCCTGTGGCGGATAGGTCCACTCCGTCATCGGGCCCTGCGGCATCCCGAGGAACAGCTCGGGCAGCCGCGTTTTCTGCGCGTCGCCCTCCACCTCCGTGCGGAGCAGCCCCTGGCCATGCCCCTTGGGCTTGTTCAGCATCAGTCCCTCCTGCGTCGCCACCCACAATTCCTCCTGGAAGTCGCGGCCGTCGTTCGAATACACGACGCGCGTCCCGTCGGGACCCTTGGCACCGACCGTCATGCGGATCCGGACGCGAACCTTGCCGTCCGCACCGGCCGAAACGTTCGGATCATCGATCTCGTTGATCGTCCAGACCTCAGCCTCATAGTCCCATGCCGATCCCTCGACCAGCGGGAAGAGCGTCGCGCCCGACTCGGGCGGGAATGACGCGCCGTCCTCGACGACCGTCATCTCCGTCTCCGACCAGGGCTTGCCGTCCGCCTTGACCACCAGCTTATAGCGCCCCACCGGCAGCGGCACCGACTGTGAATAGTTGAATGCCCCGTCGCGCGTGAATTCATTCACCGCCAGTGTCGTGCCGGCGAGCACCGTCCCCGGCGCCGCGACGCCGCCCACGTCCACGACGACCCATTCCGACTCGAGTTTCGTGAACTTTTCGTCCGGTCCCAGTTGAAACGCCGCATTCATCCATTTCCCGCCGCTGACGAAGGTCGCCGTCGGCCGGATCGGCCGGCCCGCCGCGTCGATCGCCAGGCACGGCGTCAGCCGTGCGCGCGGCGGCTCCTGCCCGGCGCAGATCGCCGCGCCGAGCAGCACGCCGCACGCCATCACCATCGAGAAAACCCACGCCCCGCCGCTCGCACGCGATTCGGCAATCATCGTTGTCTCCTTTGCTCGAACAGAAACCCGCCACGCCCCACACGGCTACCCGCCGAACACCGTCGCAAAACTCGCGAAGTCGATCAGGTCGACGTCTCCGTCGCCGTCCAGATCGGCCGCCGCGAACTCCTCCGCTGCGCACTGGTCCGGCGGCGTGGTCACGCCCGAGGACGTGATGCACACGGCGAACGTCGCAAAGTCCAGCAGGTCCACGTCGCCGTCGCCGTCGAGATCGCCCGACACCACCGGCACCGGCACCGACGAGACCACTACCGCGGCCGTGCCGTCGGTGAAGAAGAGCACCATCACGAGTTCCCGGTCCGCGTTGTACGAGGAGGGCATACTCCAGTTGTGCGCCACCACGTGAAAGGAACTGATCGTCTTGACCACTCCTCCCCCCACGTCAAACAGGTCGCCCTTGCGAACCACGAGCGCCGGCTCGCTGCCCCAGTCCTTGATCCACAAGCTCTCGTTATTCGACCCCGTCACGCCCGTCCCCGTGAGATACGCCTGGAACAAGACCGATGAAATCGGGCGCGGTCCATAGAGGTTGAACCCACTGTATTGTGCCCCGCCGAGCCCCGGAGCGGTCTGGCCCGTGTACGCCACCATCTCCGACCCCGACTGCCCGTACGAGCACAGTCCGGTCCCCGCCGGGTTGGAGTCCTGGTCCTGCAGGATCACATTGAACGTCACCGCATCGTCCGCCGAGATCGGCGTGATACTCGAGTCGCCCCCGTTCGGGATCAGCTTCAACCCCAGACCCGGTGCGAGCGAACCCGCGCGAATCACCAGCTCCACCGCTCCCGGCTCGCCCTTCCACACGCCGCGGTCATTGAATGGATCGGCGTCGTCGTTCACCAGGCCCCCAATGAATGTGACCGCTCCCTGCGGCCCGATCTCCGGATTGAGGAAGTACTCCCACAGATCGCCCGTCCCCGGCGCCACGCTGCCCCGCCGCGCCACCAGTTCCAACCCCGTCCCCGGCGTGTATCGCCAGATCCCCTCGTAATTCGAGCCGTCCACGCCCGCGCCGCCGATGTACGCGCGAAACACGATGTGCCCCAGGTCATTCAGGATTGGCTGCGCATCGAGCGTGAACTGGTCATAGAAATTGTTAAATACGGCCCCACCCGTTCCCGGCGCCTCGTCGCCCTCCCGCGCCAGCACCTCCAGCGCCCCCGGCATCCCGCGGACGATGACGAAGTCGTTCGTCGTGTCCACACCCGTCCCGGCAACCCGCGCCGCAAAGCACACCTCACCGCTGTCATTGAGGCACGGATCGGTGTACAGCGCGAGATACGTCACGCCGTCCGGCAGCTCGGCCGCTGGTGTGCCCGTCCGCGCCACCAGCGACAGGCTTCCGGCGCCCCCGGCCCAGATGCCGGCCGCGTTCGCCCCCGTCACGCCCGAGCCCTGCAGGTTGCCGCGGAACGCCACCTGCCCCGAGGCATTGATCGTCGGAATCTGGAAGCAACAGGCAAACGTCACCCCCGCGCCCGCCCCCGGCGCGGCAACGCCCTCGCGCGCCGCGAGCTGCAACGCGCCTGGGAGCCCCACCCAGATGCCTTCGTCGCTGAGCGTGTTGCCGGTCAGAAAACCGTCGAAGGCGATGTGCCCGCCGTCGCCGATCGTCGGGTAGAGGAAGTACGAGAAGAACCGCCCCGTCGCCCCTGGCGCGGCCTGGCTCGTCCGCGCCGCCGTCTGAAACGTCAACTCGTCGCCGCGTACCACGGCCGCAAATGAAATCGCCATGAGCAGCGCCGCAACAACTCTGCTTACTTTGCACATGTCTTTTGCCTCCGGCCCGTGCATCTCCGGGTCAATTGAATCCGGTCAGTCCGCCTCAGCCCGTGTAGTTCGTTGAGAACGTCGAGAAATCGCCCAGATCAACGTCCCCGTCTCCATCCAGGTCGGTCGCCGCGAATTCGTCCGCCGTACACTGATCCGGCGGCGTGGTGATCCCCGGCCCGCCGAAGCAAACCGCGAACGTCGAATAGTCCGCCAGGCTCACCCTGCCGTCCAAGTTCAGATCGCCTGGGATGTGCGGCGCAAACTCCAGCCCCAGCGGCGGCGACACGATCAGGTTGTATTGTTGCTCGGTACCGCTCTCCGCCAGACCCGCCACCATCGCCCGCGTCCCCCCGACGTCCGTGTCCGCCAGGTAGGCCTTCAACTCGTACGCGCCCTCGGCCAGCCCCGCGACCGACACGCGCCAATTCCCCGCGGCCGGATCCGACACCGTGAACATCCGCGGCGGACCCTCCTCCGCGCCGAAATTGACCACCATTGCATGGCTGCCGATCTCGTTGACTTCACTCCCGTCCGCCAGGTAACCGATCCGCTTGCCTTCCGGATCGGTCATCAACACATGTCCCACCGCCTGATCGACCCGGAGCGTCAGGTTGCGGCTGTACTGAATCCCTTGCACCGGCGGATACACCGCCACTCCCCTCGGAGCGACCAGGCCGAAAGCTAGTTCCTGGAAACTGCCGTCCGGCATGACGCTCACGAGCTTCCCCGCCTGTCTCTGCGTGCCGATGATGCGCCCGCCGTCCCCGATGCCGAGGTCGATGTCCTTCCCCTGGAAGAAGTCGATGTTGCCCGAGTACTGCACCGCGGGGTAAAACTGGCAGTTAAACGGGTTAAGAAACGGCCCGCGCGGCGCGAGGTAAAACAGGTAGGGTTTGCCGCTCGAAACGCTGTTCGACGTCGTGAAAATTCCCCCGTCCACAAATCCAACGTTGTTGATCCCGCTGAGTACCTTGAACGAGCTGCTCTCGAGCGGCACGTTGTCATCCTCGAGGTCTCCGCAGTCTACGTTGACGTTCGGGATCGTTGTGTTGTCCAGCACCTCTCCGCTAAAGAGCAGTTCGTTCCGGCCGCTCACGCCGAGTTGACCGCTGATGCTGCCCCAATCGCCGTCGAGATTCACGTCCAGCACGAGGGTCGGCTGCGCCCGCCCGATTTGGTGCCCGTTGGCGTAGTACGTGTACGACCCCTCAATAACCACCAGCGCGCCGCCGGAGCTGAGCAGGTCGAGCGGAACGTCATCCTCGAACCGCCCCTCCTCCGGCAGATAGCGAAACGACCGCGGCCGGCCCAGCGGATAGTCGGCCGACCTCATCCCGATCGTCAACCCGTACGCCTCCTCGTAGCCGACCTGCGGCCACCCGCCGTTCTCATCATCATCGATCGTCACTCGCAACACTTTGGTCGAATAGATGCGGTAGGACTGCAACGTGAGGTGATAGAACTCCGTCGCTTCCGGCGGCAGACCCGGCGGGATGTTGCCCGCATTGGCGATGTACGGCAGACACGCCAGCAGTTCCGGCACCCCCGTGGCCAAGTCGAGCCGCCACAGCGCTGAGTTGTTGACGTTGCCTCCGCACCCGCCCGAGGTGAAGACGATGCGCCCCTGCTGGTCAATGAACAGGTGCGCAATGGCCGACAACCCCGGAATTCCGGCTCCATCGAAGATCGTCTCCACCACCCCGTCCCGATAGCGGTAGAGCCGCGCAACCACGCTCCCGAACGAATCCACAACCCGCGCCCCGCCGATCACGATGTCCCCATCCTGCAGGATCGGCTCCCCCGCGCGCAACTCGCTCGCGCCGCCCACCAGCACGCCCAGCGCGACGACCCATGACGCGACTTTCACCCGAATCTTCATGGCAATCTCCCCAATGCCCGAGTAAGGAGCGCGCCGGAGGCCTGCGAAAATCCGGCCCGTTGCTCCGGCCATGGGAGAACGCAACAATGGGAGCCCGAGTCTGCCATTTTTTTCCGTTCGCGCGCCCGGCCGGGGCCCGAGACATGCCCGAGAACGATGTGACGAAGATCCTGCTCGCCGCCGGCGGCGGTGACGCCCGCGCCGCCGAGCAGCTCCTCCCTCTCGTCTATGATGAGCTGCGCCGCCTCGCCGCCCGCCAGCTCCGCCACGAGTCCCCCGGCCACACCCTCCAGCCGACCGCCCTCGTCCACGAAGCCTGGCTCCGCCTCGTCGACCAGACCCAGGTCCAGTGGCAGAACCGCACCCACTTCCTCGCCGTCGCCGCCACCGCCATGCGCCGCATCCTCGTCAACCACGCCAAAGCGCGCGGCCGGCTCAAGCGCGGCGGCCCCGACCGCAACGCCCTCCGCGTCCCCCTCGACCAGCTCGTCGATTCCCTCTCCGAGCGCAGCGCCGACCTGGCCGCGCTCGATGAAGCCCTTTCGCGCCTCGCCGAACTCGACCCGCAGCAGGCGCGCATCGTCGAACTCCGCTTCTTCGGCGGCATGACCGTCGAGGAGATCGCCCGCGCGCTCGATCTCTCCCCGCGCACCGTCCACCGCGAATGGGCCATGGCCCGCGCCTGGCTCCGCGGCGAAGTCCTCAAAGGTGATGAACCATGACCCCGCAGCGCTGGGCCCGCATCAAAGACGTGTTCTCACAGGCGCTCGACCGCGAACCCCCCGACCGCAGCGCCTTTCTCGACGACGCCTGCGCCGACGACCCCGATCTCCGCGCCGAAGTCGACCGCCTTCTCCGCGAGCACGATCTTGCCGACGACTTTCTCGCCGACGATCGCGCTGCGCCCGCGCCATCCTCAGATGCCGCCCCCGCCGCGCGCCGCATCGGCCCCTACGAAATCCTCGACGTCATCGGCGAAGGCGGCATGGGCGTCGTCTATCTCGCGCGCCAGGAATCCCCCCGCCGCGACGTCGCCCTCAAGGTCATTCGTCCCGGCCTCATCTCGCGCCAGACGCTCCGCCGCTTCGAGCACGAAGCGCAGATCCTCGGCCGCCTCCAGCACCACGGCATCGCCCAGGTCTACGCCGCCGGCACCGACGAAACCCCCGACGGCCCCCGCCCCTACTTCGTCATGGAGTACATCCACGGCCAACCCCTTCTCGAATACGTCGTTCGCCACGATCTCACCGTGCGCGACCGCCTCGCCCTCTTCGCCCAGATTGCCGACGCCGTCCACCACGCCCACCAGCGCGGCGTCATCCACCGCGACCTCAAACCCGCCAACATCCTCGTCACCGAGCACGAGTTTCAACCCAAAATCCTTGATTTCGGCGTCGCCCGTGTCACAGAGCCAGATGTTCGTGTCACCACGATGCAGACTGATGTCGGCCAACTCATCGGCACCCTCGCCTACATGAGCCCCGAGCAGCTCACCGGCGACCCCGCCGAGATTGACACCCGCGCCGATGTTTACGCCCTTGGCGTCATCCTCTACGAATTGCTTACCGGCCGGTTGCCCTTCCCCGTCGAGGGACGCAGCTTCGTCGAGGCCACCCGCCTGATCCGCGAAACCGACCCCGTCCGCCTCAGCACCCTCAGCCGCGCCCTCCGCGGCGACGTCGAGACGATCGCCCTCAAGGCCCTCGCCCGCGAGAAAGACCGCCGCTACGCCTCCGCCACCGAACTCGCCGCCGACGTCCGCCGCTACCTCGCCAGCGAGCCGATCGGCGCACGGCCGCCGAGCACCATCTACCAATTACGTACGTTCGCCCGCCGCAACCGCGCCCTCGTCGCCGGTACCGTCGCGTCGTTCGCCCTGCTACTGCTCGGCATCGCCGGCACCTCCTGGCAGGCCCTCGCCGCCACCCGCCAGCGCCGTATTGCCCAGCAACACGCGGCTGACGCCGAAACTCAGGCCGCCAAATCCGCGCGAATGAATGAATTTCTGGTTCAGCTCATCGGTGCCGCCCAGCCCACGCAGACGAAAGGTAAAAATGTAACCATTCGCGACGCCCTCGACGCCGCCTCCGCCACCGTCGCCGAGAGCTTCAAGGACTCCCCCGAGATCGAAGGCTCCCTCCGCTACATCATCGGCGGCACCTACGCCGACCTCAGCGTCTACGACGCCGCCCAGCAGCACCTCGAAGCCGCTGTCTCCCTTCTCCGCACCGCCCTCGGCCCCGACCACCCCGACACGCTCAACGCCATCAACCGCCTCTCCCTCGTCTACAAGGACCAGGGCCGCCTCGACCTCGTCGAGCCGCTCGTGCTCGAACTCCTCGCCGCCCGCCGCCGCACTCTCGGCGACGAGCACCCCGACACCCTCATGTCCATGAACAACACCGCGATGCTACTGCTGCTTCAGGGAAAGCCGGCCGAGGCTGAGCCGCTCATGCGCCGGGCCGTCGAACTTCGCCGAAGAATCCTCGGACCCGACCACCGTTCCACCATCGTTTCGCTGGACAATCTTGGCCGCATCCTGGACACCCTCGGCCGGCACGAAGAAGCCGAAGCCAT
>CAZNDQ010000088.1:0-10966 GCA_964571825.1 uncultured Planctomycetales bacterium
CCAGCAGCAGGTCATTGTCGCGCTGGTGCAAGCCGATGCTTGGCTCATCCAGCACATAGCACACGCCGACCAGCCCGCTGCCGACCTGCGTTGCCAGCCGGATGCGCTGCGCTTCGCCCCCCGAGAGTGTCGCGCTGACGCGGTCCAGCGTCAGGTAGCCGATCCCCACCGCGTCCATGAACGACAGCCGCCGCCGCACTTCCTCCAGCACCGGACGTGCGATCTGTGCCCGCTCGCCCGTCAGCTTCAGCGACGCCGCAAAGTCCAGCGCCGCGTGGATGCTCAGCGCGCAAAACTCGCTGATGTTCCTGCCGTCGATGCGCACGGCCGCCGCCTCCCTGCGCAGCCGCCGACCGCCGCACTCGCCGCACTTCGACTCCGACAGGTACCCGTGCAGCCGCTGCTTGACCGACTCGCTGTCCGTCGTCTCCCAGCGCCGCTGTAGGTTGGGCAGGACGCCCTCAAACTTCGCCCCGTACTTCGCCTCGTCCCCCTCGCTCGTGCCGTGCATCAGGATCTGCCGCAGTTCCGCCGGCATGTTGCGCAGCGGAACGTCGGGCGAGACCTTGAACGCCGCGCAGAACTCCTTTGAGAGCCGGTTGTAGAGCGAGTTGAGCCGCTTGCCGCCGTGGCGCCAGGGGTCGATCGCCCCGTCCGCAAGCGACAGCCCGTCGTCGAACACAACCAGGTCTGCGTCGAATTCCAGCACCGTCCCCAGCCCGTTGCACGCCGGGCACGCGCCATGCGGCGAGTTGAAGCTGAACAGCCGCGGTTCGAGGTCCCCGATCGAAATCTCCGGGTGCTGCATGCAGCAGAAGCGCGCGCTGAACATCCGCTCGCGTCCCAGCGCGCCGTTCTGCCACTCGGCGATGACGACCGTCCCGTCCGAAACGCGCAGCGCGTATTCGAGGCTGTCCGCCAACCGCACGCGCGACTCAGGCCGCACCGCGAGCTGTCGCTCGACGACCGCTTCGATCGTGTGCTTTCGGTTCCCCGGCAGTTTCTCCACGTCGCGCAGATCGTGCACGTCGCCGTTGATCCGCACGCGCACGAACCCCTGCCGCCGCGCCTGCGTCAGCAGCTCCGAGTGCGTCCCCTTCTGGCCGCGCACCAGCGGCGCCAGCATCATGATCTTCGTTTCGTCCGGAAGCGAAAGCACGGCGTCGACGATCTGCGACGGCGACTGCCGCGCGATCGGCTCCCCGCACACCCAGCAGTGCGGATCGCCCACCCGCGCGTACAGCAGCCTCAGGTAGTCGTAGATCTCGGTGGTCGTCGCCACCGTCGAGCGCGGGTTGGCGCTGCCCGCGTGCTGCGCGATGGCAATGGTCGGCGGCAGCCCCTCCAGCGCGTCGACGTCGGGTTTCTGGAGCTGCTCGAGGAACTGCCGCGCGTACGCCGAGAGCGACTCAACGTACTTCCGCTGCCCCTCCGCGTAGATGGTGTCAAAGGCCAGCGAACTCTTGCCCGACCCCGAGAGCCCCGTCAGCACGACGAGCCGGTCGCGCGGAATGTCCACGTCGACACCCTTGAGGTTGTGCACCCGGGCGCCGCGCACCCTGATCGCCGGATGTTCCTGCTCCCGGCTCCCCATTGCTGCCATCCGCTTCGAGGCCCCGCCGCGCAGCCGCGCTGCGCTTTTCTGGCGCAGGAGTAAACCCGCTATTGTACCTCCGGGAGCGGCCTCGTCTCAAGCGCAATCTGGCAATCTGTCAAGAGGAGAATCGGGTGATTGTGTGCGGCAGGTTCAGTTTGGCACGGACGACGCGCTGACCTCCATCACGACGAAGGTCACGTCATCTTCCGGCGTCAGACTGCCTTCGGCGTTCTGCAGCATCCGCGTCAGCGCCGCCGTCAGTTCCTCCGCCGGCAGGTGCGTCATCCGCAGAAACCGCTTCTCGAACACCGGCTGGCGCGTCTGCGCATCCCGCTCGGGCACGATCAGCGGCTCGGCGCCGTCCGTGTAGACCAGCACCTTGTCACCCGGCCGGAGCTGAATGCGGCACGCCGGGTACTCCATTGACGGAAACACCCCCAGCAGCGGCCCTGCCCATTGCATCTCTTCCACGCTGCCGTCCGCCCGCAGCACCAGCGGGTACGGATGCCCTCCGCGCGCAAACGTCAGCTCCAGCGTCCGCGTGTCAATGATGCAGTAGCAGGCCGTGGCGAACTGGCAGTTCGGCAGATGCTGATCGGCCAGTGCGTTGTTCAGCCCGGCCATCGCCTCGTCCGGCGGGATGATCTGGTATGTTTCCCCCTCGATTCGCTTCGTCGGCAGCGCCTGGCGGATGAACATCGTCAGCAGGCCGGCGGCGATCCCGTGACCCACTGCGTCCGCTACGTAGAACCCGACGTGATGCTCGTCCAGCCGCTCGACGTTGTACAGGTCGCCTGAGACCCAGCGCGCGGGATGATACGCTGCGGCAAAGCGCACGGGCCCCACCTGCGGCAGCTCGCGCGGCAGGAAGTCCCGCTGCAAGCGGCTCGCCAGCCGCAATTCCTGATCCAGTTCGGCGAAGTGGTCCTTGAGCTGATTACCCAGCCGCTCCATCCGGTCCAGCTCGCGCTCCGCGTTGCGCAGAAGCGACCGATAGCGAATCATCACCTCCAGCCGGCCCAGCAACTCGCTGACGCTCGACTCGGCGTGAATCCGGCAACTATACCGCCCGTCCAGCCGCCGCAGCGCCGGGTTCTCCCCCGGACACTCGTAGATCAGCGTGCCGATCTGCTGCCCATCCAGCATGTCCAGCAGCGCCTGCCACGGCCCGAACGACTCCGCCCCAATCGGCAGTTCCGCCGGCGGGATCAACACCACCGCGTCGTAGTCGTGCACGGTCGCCGCAATGATGTCCTGGGGTTCGGAAACGCGCTCGACGTCGCGCGTGTGGTGTTCGAGCAACTCTCGCAGCGAGGGCCCCGCCGCCAGCTCATCGCCCACGACCAACAGGTGCGCCTGCGCGCCGGGCCGCACGGGTGACGGATGAACCTGCCGCTGGGTCAACGAAGGCATCATGCCAACACTTATTCGATTCGCGCGGCGCGCGGCTTGAGTCCAAAGTCCGCGAATTTCCCCACCATCACCGCCTCCACCCGCGATTCGGACGCTCCCCTGCGCGCCGCCGGCTAACGGGCCGTTCCCGGCGGGACCGAATGGCGGACACCGCTGGCGCAATAAAATGCCCGCGGCAATACTGCCACGGGCGTCATGGTATGGTTGTTCGATGGGCGGACGCCTGTCCGGGTCCGCCGTTCGCGGCCGGCCTCGCCAACCGGCGAGCCAGCGACGGCCACGATTCCGGCGGCCGACTATTTGAGGTGTTTCGAGACCAGCGCCGTCATCTGGAACATGCTCACCTGCCTCTTGCCACCAAACACCGCCTGCAGCGCACCGTCGGCGTTGATCATGCGGCGATTCTTGGCGTCCTGCAGGTTGTTCTTCTTGATGTAGTCCCAGAGTTTCTTGACGACCTGCGTCCGCGGCATCGGCTTGTCACCGACGACGGCCGCGAGCGCCGGGCTCGGCGTCAGCGCCTTCATGAACGCCGGATTCGCCGCGCGCTTCTTGCCCTTTTTCTTCGCGGTCTTCTTCGCACCCTTCTTGGCTGCCTTCTTCTTCCCGGCTGCCTTCGCCTTCTTCTTCTTGGCCATAGTCAGTCCTTTCCAATAGAGGCCAATCTTCAGCAGCCCACGAATTACCCGCCGGTCCACCCGGCACCGTGGCGCATGGCTGCTCTTGCGACAACGCTATACCCGATGCCTTCGCCCTTGCCAAGCAAAATCCACTATGGAAATCGTCGTTTCGAGGGGGGCCCGGCCGACCCTGCGTTCCCCCTTACCCGCCGACCGCGCTGACCTGCCCCGCCGGAGTTCCGCCGCGCGCTCCCTCGTCCTCGACCGGTCGCCCCTCGATCGCCCGCCTGAAGAACGCCGAGATGCACGGCCCCATCTCCTCCCCGTTGTACGCCGACGCCTCCAGGTGACCGACATTGTCGAGGAGCCAGAACTCCTTTGGCTCCCCGGCCGCCTCGTACAGCCGCCGCCCCATCTGCCAGGGGACGATGCCGTCGTTGCGGCCGTGTACGACCATCACCGGCCGCGGGCTGATCCGCCCGATGGCGTCCTCGGGGTCGGACCCGTCGCTGACAATCACCCAGGGCGCCCACCAGGAGGCGACGAAGGAGAGGGGGTGGGCGGCGATGACGTCGCGGGCGATCTCGCGGTAACGGGCAAAGGCGCCGTCGATGACGAGCGCCCGGAGTTCCGGCCGACCGGCCGCCACCACCGTCGCGATCGCGCCGCCGATACTCTGCCCGAAGGCCACCAGCCGCCCGCCGTCCACGTCGGGGCGGCCAAGCAGGTAATCCAGCGCCGCGTGCGTATCGCGGATCGACCCCGCGCGGGTGATCCGCCCCTCGCTCCGACCGTACCCGCGGTAGTCGAAGCACAGCACGTTCCACCCCAGCGGCGGGAGCCACGCCACCAGCGGAAAGTGCGCCGTCACGTTCCCCGCGTTCCCATGCGCATGCAGGACCGTCCCGAGCGGTTCACCCCGCGCCGGGAAGAAGAAACCGTGCAGCCGCAGGCCGGGCTCCGAGTCGAAAAAGACCGTCTCGCAGGCAAGGCCGTAGTCGCGCGGATCTTGGTAGACCTGTCGCGAGGGCCAGTAGAAGAGTCTGTCGGCAGGGTTCCATCCGAGCATGGTTCGTGGCGGGATTATCGCGGTCTGCCGCTCGGCGTCCAGTCAGCATGCGCCTCGGCCGGCGCGAAGGCCGGCGAGGCGAGGGCATTCGTTGCGTCATCGACGCGCGAGCGGACGCGCGATCCGGGCTGTTTGTCAGGCGCTGCGGCTCGTGGTACAAGACCCCTCGCGCGCCAGGGTCCCGTGGCTTTCACCCCAAACCACCCGACCCCGTGCCACTGCTTGTATGCGCCGCGGGGGTCGATTCCCGCATTCAACCACCTGTCGTGACAGGAGACCTGACGCGTGAGTAAGGAAGGCGAGTTTCTCGGCCACCCCAAAGGACTGTACGTTCTGTCCACAACCGAGCTGTGGGAGCGCTTCAGCTTCTACAGCATGCGAGGCATTCTCACGCTTTACATGGTCAACGTCGTCCTGATGCAGGAGGCCGAGGGCCGACGGCTGGCGAACGAAATCTACGGTGCCTATCTCGGATTCGTTTACGCCTCCACGTTCATCGGCGGCATGCTCGCTGACCGTCTGCTTGGCCAGCGCCGTGCTATCTACATCGGCGGCACGCTTATGGCGCTCGCCCAATTCCTCCTTGCCACGCACGCCTGGTTGGTCAAGACCGGCACCCCGGCCGCGGAACTGAACGCCATGTTCTTCCTCGGGCTCGGCATGCTTTCCTGCGGAAACGGCTTCTTCAAGCCCAATATCTCCACCGTCGTTGGTACCCTCTACCAACCGGGTGATCCCCGTCGCGACGGCGCGTTCACTATTTTCTACATGGGAATCAACGTCGGCGCCGCGATGGCGGCGTTTTCCGGCCAGATCGCCCAGTCGCGGGGCTGGCACCTCGGATTCCTTTTGGCCGGCTGCGGCATGGTCCTTGGACAGGTGATCTTTGCTCTCGGGCGCTCCCAGATCATTGGGAAAGGCATGCCTCCGCCCGGGACGACATTGACGAGCAAAGGGCGATTCCTGGTGCCCAACATTGTCCCACTGGTCATTGGCGTGGCGATCTTCATCCCGGTGGCCGGGTATCTCATCTCCCGACCGGGATGGGTCCAGGATCTTGCGCTCTGGCTGGCCGTCCCCATCGTTTTCTACCTGATGTGGGAGGCAGGGCGCTCCGGGCTCACAGAGGGATATGGCGCTGGCTCGCTCGGCGGCATTGCGGTGATTGGCTTTCTTGCGGCTGCCGCGTCGCTTACAGCACACAAATTCTCACTGCCCCAATGGGCATGGATCATACCCTTGCCTTTTGTTGCCTTGTGTCTGGCGTTACTGGTTCGTGCCGCAGCCCGTTCCGCCGAAGGCGGGCGGATGGTAGTGCTGACGGTGCTCTGCACTTTCTCCATGATGTTCTGGGGCTTCTTCGAACTGGCCGGCAGCGCCGTGACGCTCTTCACTGACGATCACGTGAACCGCATGATCGGCTCATTTGAATTGCAGGCCTCCTTCATCAACCAGTTTTTCAACCCCTTCTTTATCATCCTCCTTGGGATACCCTTCTCCTGGCTCTGGGTCTGGCTCGACAAGCGCCGGATGGAGCCGTCCTCACCGGTGAAGTTCTCACTCGGGCTGCTGCAGATCGGCCTCGGCTTTTTCATGCTCTACATTGGCGCGAAGCAGGCGGCCGACGGCAACAAGTGCAGCATGATCTGGATCCTGCTTAGCTACATGATCCAGACCACGGGCGAACTCTGCCTCTCCCCGGTCGGGCTTTCCACCGTCACCAAGTTGGCGCCTACTCGTCTTGTCGGAATGTTTATGGGCGTCTGGTTCCTCTCGGCCGCTCTCGCCAACGTCTTCGGCGGCATTGTCGGCGGAAAAACCGAGGAGCATGGATTCGACAAGGTGTTCTTCTGGATCGCAGCCACGGCGGGGGTCTCGGCCGTTGTCCTCTTTGTACTTGCGCCGTTCCTGAAACGAATGATGCATGGAGTAAAATGACGCCGTGAAACCGTCGTGCTCGAGCGAACCGGAGCGAACGATGTCATTGCGTTACTTTCGCGCAGGGTTGCTGTGCACTGCTCCGCTGATGCTGGTCGCTTCCGCCTGCACCGTGAAGCCCTCCAATTTGAGTCGCGCCACGAACGACGACGAACGCCAGCTCGCCCGCATCTGCGACCGCTACGTCAAGGAGTTCCGCCCGCTTTTCATCGAGCGCGAGCACGCCTGGTGGGAAGCGAGCATTACCGGCTCCGACGCCGCCTTCGCCCGCCGCAAGAAGGCCGACGCCGCCCTCGTCGAACTGCACAGCGACAAGGCCACCTTCGACGAACTCACTCGCCTTCGCGAATCCAGCCGCCTCGAGGAACCCGCCCTCCGCCGCCAGCTCACCGTCCTCTACCACGAGTACCTCCGCGGCCAGGCCGACCCCGACCTCCAGCGCCGCATCGTCGACCTCCAGGCCGACGTCGAGCAGATCTTCAACACCCACCGCGGCCTGATCGACGGCAAACCCCATACCGAGAACGAGATCCGCGAGATCCTCAGCACGACCTCCGACCACGCCCTCGCCGAAAAGGCGTGGAAAGCCTACATGGACGTCGGTGCCAAGGTTGAGCCCGCGATCCGCGAGCTGGTCACCTTGCGTAACCAGATGGCCCGCCAGCTCGGCTACCCCCACTATTACGCGATGATGCTCGACGCCCAGGAACTCGACGAGCAGGAACTCCTCCGCCTCTTCGACGAACTCGATTCCCTCACCCGCCCCGCCTTCGCCCAGCTCAAGTCCGAGATCGACGCGAAGATGGCCGCGCGCTTCGGCGTCGCCCCCGCCGACCTCCGCCCCTGGTCCGTCGGCGACCTCTTCTTCCAGGAGGCCCCGGATCTCTCCGCCGTCCGCCTCGACGACCTCTTTGCAGACCGCGACATCGTCGAACTGACGCGCGAATACTACGAAAGCCTCGGCATGCCCATCGACGACATCCTCCGCCGCAGCGATCTCTACGAGAAGGAGGGTAAGTCGCCCCACGCCTTCTGCACCAACCTCGACCGCCAGGGCGACGTCCGCGTCCTCTGCAACATCAAGCCCAACCTCAACTGGATGGACACGACCCTGCACGAGATCGGCCACGCCGTCTACGACAAGTACATCTCGCGCGACGTGCCCTATGTCCTTCGCACTCCCTCGCACATCCTCACCACAGAGGGCGTCGCCATGCTCTTCGGCGCCATGTCCAAGAACCCCGACTGGCTCGTCCGCGGTGTCGGGCTCGCCGGTGCAGAGGCGGACGAATACTCCCGCGCAGCGCGCCAGACCCTCCGCGCCGAAAAACTCATCTTCTCCCGCTGGTGCCAGGTGATGCTCCGCTTCGAGCACGGCATGTACTCGTACCCCGACCAGGACCTCGGCCGCCTCTGGTGGGACCTCAAGCAGCGCTACCAGTTGCTCAATCCGCCCGATGACCCGAGCCGCCCCGATTACGGCGCCAAGGTCCACATCGTCGTCGCCCCGGCCTACTATCACAACTACATGCTCGGCGACCTCTTCGCCTGCCAGGTGCACAGCTTTGTCGCGCGCGAGGTGCTCGGCCTGGCCGATCCTGTCTCGACCTCCTTCTACGGCAGCCGCAAGGCCGGCGACTTCATGCGCCGCGAAATCTTCGAACCCGGCAACCTCATGTCGTGGAACGAACTGACGCGCGGGGTGACCGGCGAACCCCTCACGCCCAAATACTTCGCCGAAGTCTTCGTCGGCGCTTCGCCCGACACTCGCGCCGCCGCCCGCTAACATGGATACACCGTATGCCGAGGCTGACGCTGAGCAGGGCAGCGTGAGATACCCTCCTCGCAGCCCGATACTGCGGCTGGTCCCTTCTTTTACGCGATCAGACGGGGCAGCGATCAGCGCTTTCTCACCCTCATCACGTTGACCACCTCCGGCACCCCCGGCAGGGTCGATCGGATCTCCCTTCGCGCCATCGTCAGCCCCGCCGCCGCAAACTCCCTCTCCGCGTGCGCGGCCACCGCCCGGCCGGGGTCGGCCACCAGCGCCGCGCCGTCCTCCCCCAGAAAGTGCGCGATCAGCGTCGCCACCGGCGCGTGGTTCCGCCGCTCGTACAGCACCTCGCACGCTACGATGCAGTCAAACGTCCCCGCTGCCCCCGGCGTTCGCCAGTCAAGCGCCCGCGTCTCCACCGCCAGCCCGTTTCGACGTGCGCTCGCGCGCACGAACGCCAGCGCATCTTCGTCGTAATCCGTCGCCAGCACCTGCCAACCCCCCAGCGCCGCCCCCAGCGCACACAGTCCCAGCCCGCAGCCGATCTCCAACAGCCTGCCCGCCCCCCATGGACGGCCCCGCGCCAGCTCGTCGGCCACCACGATCGACGCCGGCCACAATTCCGCCCAATAAGGCATGTATTCGTCTCGCGCAAACCGTGCCTGCACCTCCGGCGCGTCCAGCAGTTCGTATGGCCGCACCGGCGCCAGCAACTCCACAGCCCGGCCACCCAACATATATCTCAGGATGTGAACGGAATACGACGCTTGCGCGGCTTCAAACGTGAAACTATCGCCCAGGGTCTGCTCGTCGCTCATTCCGGGAACTGTATCCGCCTGTCCGCCCAGGCCCCAGCCACACTCAGACCGCCCCGTGCTGTGCCCCCATTGTCGGCATGTCAGGCGAACGCGGCATCTGGCTACCGTGTGCCGAGGAGTCTCTCCAGCCGCCGCAGACCCTCGTGAATGTTCTCCATGCTGCACGCGCACGAGAAGCGTACGTGCTCGTCACAGCCAAACGAAGCGCCCGGAATCGTCGCGACGTGGGCCTCTTCCAGCAGACGCCGCACGAATCCGTGCGAGTCGGCGACGCCCAGCCGCTCATAATTCTCCGCCACGTGCGGGAACATGAAAAAGCCGCCTTCGGGCGCCTGGCAACTCACCCCGCGCAATCGCACGAGCCCGGCGTGCATCACCTGCGCACGCTGCTCGAACTGCTCGCGCATCTGTCGCACGCAGTCCTGCGGGCCGTCGAGCGCCGCAGCCAGCGCAATCTGCGTGAACGTCGCCACGCCCGTGGTTGTCTGCGTCTGCAAACGCGACATCGCGGTGATGATCTCAGCCGGCCCTCCCGCGAACCCGGCGCGCCAGCCCGTCATCGCGTACGCCTTCGACGCCGCGTTCACTGTAACCGTGTTCGCGTACGTCTCCTCGCTGAGCGAGGCAAAGCTGACGTGGCGCCGCCCGGCGAACAGGAGCCGGTCATACAGCTCGTCGCAGACGACGACGATGTCCCGCCCCGAAATCACCGCGGCGATCTCCCGCAGTGCAGACTCGGTGTACGTCGAACCTGCCGGGTTGTTCGGGTAGTTGAGCACCAGCAGCCGGGTCCGCGGCGAGATCTTCGCCGCGAGAACCTCCGGACTCATGCGGAAGTGGTCCTCCGGTCGCGTTGGAACGAAGACCGGCGTAGCGCCAGTCGTTTCGACCATCGTCGGATAGGAGACCCAATACGGCAGCGGGATGATCGCCTCGTCGCCTGGATCCAGCACGGCCCGCATCGCCAGCGACAGCCCCTCCTTCGCCCCGACCGTGGTCATCACCTGGTCGTCCGCGTAAGTCAGGCCGTTGTCGCGGCGGAACTTTTCGCGGATTGCGGCACGCGCCGCGGGAATCCCCGACGGCGGACGAGCGTATTTGGTCTGCCCCGCCAGGATGGCCTCGATCGCCGCGCGCTTGATGTGATCCGGCGTGTCAAAGTCCGGCTCGCCGAGACCGAAACCGATGACGTCAATGCCTTCACGCCGCATTTCGGCAACGCGGTTACTGACGGCAAACGTGCTGGAAAGCGTAAGGCCGCGGACGCGGGCGGAAAGTTTCATCTGGGCCGGTTCTCCGAGCAATACTGAAACGGACCACTCTATGCGGCGACCGGCGCGGGCTCAAGGCGCCGATTGCTGGGCGCACGCAGCCTGCTACGGCGCGTGTGGCGGAGAAGCCGCCGCCGGGGTCTCTGCACGCGGCATGCCAATCTTCGGTTCCCGGCCGGCACGAATGCGGGCGAAATTGGCGTGATGCTTGAGCACGACCAGCGCGCACAGCACAACCACGCCGAGCCACGTCCAGGAATGCTCGCGCAGGCTCCGGCCGGAAAGGGGAAGCAGCGCAACCATGAGCAGCGGATACGCCGCCGCCGCCGCAATCGAGGCCAGCGACACGTACCGCCAGCCGGAGAGTACCAGCAGCCAGACCCCCAGCGCGCAGAGTGCCGTCGGCGTGTGAACGGCCGTCAGCACGCCCAGCGACAGACCGCTCGGCAGGCGCCCGGTGATCTTG
>CAZNDQ010000088.1:10976-11399 GCA_964571825.1 uncultured Planctomycetales bacterium
TTGCCGCCTCGAAAGCTGAGGTACACCGGAAACATGTGCCCGAGGATCGCGGCCGCACCCGCCACGAGCGCGACGAGCGATTGCAGGCCGGGGTCCGCGGCGACCGCCAGCGGGCCGTGCCGCTCCGCCAGCGCCGCCGCAACGACCACAACGATGTAGCCCTTCAGCAGGTCGAGAATGAACACCGAAAGCCCGACGCGCGGGCCCAGCAGGCGCCACGCATTCGTCGCCCCGATGTTTCCGCTGCCTCCCTGGCGCAGATCGACTCCTCTGAGCTTGCCTGCGATCAGACCGAACGGCAGGGCGCCGAGAAGATAGGCACCCGCCAGAAGCAGCCCGAAGAGTAGAAGATCTCGCGACATCAGCGGCCATCCAGCAGTTCGTGGTAGAGGGCGATCATTTGATCGGCGTGCGCGCTCATCG
>CAZNDQ010000089.1:0-11315 GCA_964571825.1 uncultured Planctomycetales bacterium
AGGCGATGTCCAGTTCGCCGCCGTTACGCAGGATGGAGGGATAGACGGCCGCCCAGATCGAGCGGTCGTCGCGGTGCATGGCGAACTCGTCGAGCAGCACGTCGCCCGTGTATCCGCGCACCGTGAGCGGGTTGGCCGGCAATGCGATGACGCGAACGCGCCCGGCGAGCATGACCTCGGACCGCGGTCCCCCCAGGTTGGCGATCGGCGGCAGGCCGCGCGCCTCGGCGAGGATGTTCATCGCGCGGCAGTGCATGCGCACCTTCTGCAGGAGTTCGCGCGACTGGCGCTCGCCCGCCGAGATCAGGAGCTGATCGCGCCGCCGCTGGATCCCGCGCAGTATGCGGCGGAGCGACAGCGCGAAGGACTTGCCGATCTGCCGCGACCAGCAGCACCAGCGAAAACGGTCGCGCGACTCGACCTCGACCCGCTGATAGGGCAGCAGCGGGACAAAGGGCCGCGGACGGGCGGGTTCAGGCGGCGGCAACGGTGAGGATCTTCGGCGGGCCATGCGCGCAACTTCTCCTTCCGCGGTCGGAGACGGGTGCGGCAAACCGCACGGTGCGTCTTCGCCCGCACAAGGAGAATGGGCGCGCGCTCAGGATTCACGCCCGAATGCTGAGCGCTTTTGCCGGTTTTTCAACGTTTGCCAACCGCTTCCAGCGCACTTTATGTCTGGGAATCGTCATGTCTGGGAATCGTCGGCGGGCGTGCCTGCCGGTCCGGCCTGGCCCGAGTCGGATGCGGGGAGGGACGGGATCAACGCGGGGGATCGGACGCGAAACTCGCGGATTCTCCACTGCGTGGGGTCGGACTTGTCGCGCACGAGCGTGAGGTCGAATTCGAATGGCGCCTTCTCCCCCCTGCCCTCGGCGCTAAACCAGCCGAGGGTCTCGGTTCCACCCGGCTGGGCAACGGCATGAACACGGCCGTCGACGGAACCGAGTTCGATCAGCGGTCCGATGCTGTTGCCGAACCAGGCGAACATACGATCCATCTCATCGCGCGTGGTGGCGGCATGGAAAGCCGAATCGGCGCGGTTCCAGAGAACCTCGGCGCTCCACTCGGCCGTGACGGCGCGGATGCATTCATCCGCGGCTGCAACGCCGACCTTGTACACGCCGAACAGGCGGTAGAACCCCCAGCCGGCCAGGGCGATGAGGATGACGACCCCCACGCCCAGGATGAGGATTACTTTCGTCCAGGTAACGGCGCGGCCGGTACGACTTGGATGTGGCCACTTTCTGAGCATTACTCCGCTCCGAAAGAAATGTCTCAACATTTCACCTGCGGCGCACAATATCATAACAACCGCGGTCCGCCATGCCAGGCCCACTCACGGAGGCGTCCGGAGTCTGCGCTATTTCTTTTCGAGCGCCTTGGGGTTGTCGAAGCTGATGCGCGAGGCGAGGGCGGAGGCGAGTTCGCGGACGGAGTCGTCCTTGTCCTGCTCGGCGACCTGCAGAATGAGCGGAAGGTACGTGGCGCCGACCTGTTCGGCGATGACGCGCACCGTCATGAACCTTGTCAGCCAGTCCTCGTGGTTCAGCGAGCGGCCGGCCCAGAACACGAACGACTTTTCCAGCTTCACGCGCGAGAGCGTGCCGAGCACGCGCAGTCGGACGTTGCGGTCTTCGTCGGTGGTGCGCGACAGCAACAGCCGCGAAAGCGTCATTTCGTCGACGCGATAGGCGCCGTAATCGACCGGGGTGCTCTCGGCCGCCTGGCGCTCGGCCAGCAGCGCGGCGAGGATCAGCGAGGCCTTGAGCCGCTGCTCCGCCCGGCCCGCCTGCGACACGCGCGCCGTCGTGCCGAACCAGTCGTTGTCGACGCGCAGCCCGGGGCGCGCAAAGGTCAACTCGCGCCGACCCCAGCCGCCGTGCGCCGAGACCGTCCCCTCGGACGTCGCCGTCGGGCCGAGCACGACGTCGACGCGCACGTTGTAGCCGGCCTGTGCCGTGCGATAGAGGAAGTGCCGTAACGGGCCGGGATCGACGACGCAGGTCTTCTCGACGCGCTCACCGGGCAGCAGGATCGGGCGCATGTTGAGCGAGGTGCGGAAGTATTCGGTGAAGCGGGCGTTGACGCGCCCGGTGAGATTGAACGTCATGACGACGTCGGGCTCGATCATCCGGCCCGCGCCGACCGTCAGCGGAAAGTCGCCGACGTTTTCGAGCACGAGCCGCACCACCCAGGGGCTCGTTACGTCCTCGACCGGCCGCACGAGTTCCACGTCGAACCGCGCGGACTTCTCCGGCGAGATCGCCCATTCCAGCGACGCGCGATTGAAATCGGCCAGCGCCTGCCGCACGAGCGGCAGCTCGGCCACCGGCGGCGTGTCGTTCTCCTCGAGCCAGAGCACCGCGGCCGCCTCGAACGCATCGCCGCTCGCACAATCGTCGATCACGCGGCGGAGCGTCTCGCGCGCTTCGTCGGCGCGGTCGAGACGCCGCAGCGCTGCGGCCAGTCCAACCGCCGCCAGGGGATCGACACCCGCGGCGCGTTCGAGCAACTCCACCGCGCGCTGCGCCTCGCCGTTTTCGAGGTAGGCGAACCCGGCGCAGCTGCGCACGACGGGGTGGTCCGGGGCCGCGGCCAGCGCCCGCTCGGCGCACTCGACGGCGCGGGCCGGCTCATGGACGACGCGGGCGAAATACCAGGCGCGTTGTGCGTCGTGCAGCGCCGCGGCCGGG
The DNA here is from genome assembly GCA_964571825.1 of uncultured Planctomycetales bacterium. Taxonomy (GTDB): domain Bacteria; phylum Planctomycetota; class Phycisphaerae; order UBA1845; genus CAZNDQ01. Next base: position 2,694 of record CAZNDQ010000089.1, read on the forward strand.
CCCTCGGCGGCGGGGGGGTCGGCCGCGTAGTGTGCGGCCAGCCAGTCGCGCTGCCCGGCGGCGGCGGCACTGTCGCCGGCCCCCTCGGCGGCGCGCAGCAGCAGGATCCGCGCCCGCACCGCGTCCTCGTCGGCCTCGACCACCTCGCGCGCGTAGCGCATCGCGTCGGCCCAGGCGCGGTCGGCCAGCGCGCTGGCCGCCATGCGCTGGCGCACGGCGATGCGGTCGGCCGCCGGCGCCCCGCGGTGCCGCAGGCAGCGCAGCGCGTGCCCGTACCATTCGCGTGCTTCGCCGCGCAGGCCGGCGCAATCGAGCGCGCCGGCCAGTTCCAGTATTCCATCCAGCCGCGCGGGGTTGAAGGCGACGGCGTCGATGAGTTCGAGGAGATGCTGCTCGCGCGGCGAAACGTTCCCTTCGAGGCGCTGCCGCAGGCGCAGGGCGATGCGGTGCAGCGGAAACAGGTGCAGCGCCTCGTCGGCGGCGCGGCGCGCTTCGTCACGGCGGCCCTGTGCGAGCAGGATCTCCGCCCGGCGCCGCTCGACGTCGCTGCGGACCATCTGCGGTGCGTCGTCGCGCGCGGCCAGTTCGTCGCATACCGCCAGCCGCTCCTCCGCGGTCTGGCGGCGTGCCAGCTCGCCGTCCATCCACTGCACCCATGCGGAGATGTCCGACGGCTCCGCCTTCAGGTACTGGCCCAGCGCGTCGTGCGCGCTCTCCGGCAGCCCGGCCAGCCGATACAGCTCGACCTGCCAGAGCAGCGCCTCGGCGCAACCGGGATCGATGCGCTCGGCCGCCTGCATGTAGGCCAGCACGATGCCCACGTCAGCGGTGCGGCCCTGCGAGACGGGGGAAATGGCGTAGGCGCGGCCCTGCTCGACAAGCCAGGCCGCCAGCGTCGTCTCGGCGGTTTCCGCCCGCGCGCGCGGCGCACCGGCCGCAGCGAGCCCCGCCGCGAACGCAATCATCGAGATCCGGAAATAGCGCTGCATGCACGTCTCCGACCGTGGGCTGCGGCTCCGCCCGTCACTTTCGCGCGGGCAGGTGGGATTGTAACTCATGGAGGAAGGGCTCGACATCGGTGACGAGGCCGACGGTCTGCATCGAGCCGCGGTCGGAGAGTTTCGTCACGACCGACTCGCTGATATCGACGCAGACGACGGGGATCGCCGCCGGCAGCAGGTTTCCCGTCGCAATCGAGTGCAGACAGGTGGCGATCATCAGCACGAAGCCGAGGTCAGGCACGCGGCGGCGCATCTCGTCTTGCGCGACGAGCGTGTCGGTGATGACGTCCGGCAGCGGTCCGTCGTCGCGGATCGAGCCGGCCAGCACGAAGTCGACGCCGTGCCGCACACAGGCGCACATCACGCCGCTGCGCAGGACGCCCTGCTCAACCGCGGCGCGGATGCTGCCGCTTCGGCGGATGGTGTTGATCGCCCGCAGGTGATGTTCGTGTCCGGTCTCGGCGGGGACGGCGCTGTCCATGTGAATCCCCAGCGACGTGCCGTAAAGGGCCTGCTCAATGTCGTGGGTGGCGAGGGCGTTTCCGGCGAAGAGGACGTTGATGTAGCCCTCGGCAATCATGCGGCAGACGTGCGGCGCAGCGCCGGTATGGACGATTGCCGGTCCGCCGACCAGCAGCACCTTCTGCCCTGCGTCGCGCACCGCCCGGATCTTCTCGGCGATCTCGCGGATCAGCACGTTCTTGGGTTTCTCGCTGGATACGGCGGAACTCATGAACTCGAAGGCGCCGCTCTTGCGGCCGCGCTCCAGCGGCAGCACGCGGATTCCCTGATGGCCGACGACAAGCGGGTCGCCGCGGCGGACGTGGACAATCGGCACGCACTCGAAGGCGGCATCGGCGGCGTTCCAGCGGACGCCGCAGTCCATCTCCTGCGCACGGACGAGGTGCCAGCGGCCCTCGTGCCGGACCTCGGTGGCCTGGTTCGTCGTCGAGTAGAAGTTCTCGGGGAACGCGCCGTCGCGGTCGGCGGGCACGAGTGTGGCATCGATGCGCTGCCCAACCTCGCCGCCGTGATGGGCGAGCTGGGTGATCAGCTCTTCCAGCCCGGCCTCCGTGTCGCAGTGGATGCGGATGCGGCAGCGGGAGCGCTCATCGACCCGCCGCCCGACGTCGAACTGCTCGATCTCGAAGGTTGCGCCGGCGTCGAGGATCTCCTGCAGGACGCGGGAGATGATGTCGGAGTCGATAATGTGTCCTTCAACCGTGAGCGTTTCGCTGGGCATATCCGTTCTCCGCCAGTTGCGGCGCTGCGCTGGGAACCGGATTCGCTCGTCGGGCGACCCGGTCCCGACGACGAATATCGGCATCGTACCCGAGGGGCTTGGGAACTGCATCGGCGCGGCGGGCACTGGCATCCGGCAGTGGTCGAGGCGCAATTCGGTGCGCCCGGCCGCGGGGAACGGCGCATGAAGCGTGGGACGCCGCTTGTTGGGCGGGATCGCCCTCAGTACGGTGTGCAGCGTAAGCGCCCGAGACGCGGGCGGACGGATTCGCCGGGGCCCTGGCAGGGGAGGCAAGACGATGCTGAATCGGCGCGAGTTCATGCGGGCGGCGGCGGCGGGGGCCGCGTTGTCATCGGTTGGTCTTGGACCGCACGGCGCGCAAGGGCAGGAGGGAGCGGCGCAGCGCCCGGCCGCTGCCGGCGGGCCGGTGGTCGTGGCCAGCGCCAACGGGCTGGCGGCCGTGCAGCGCGCGATGGATTTGCTGCGGCAGGGGTCGGACCCGGTGGATGCGGTCGTCGCCGGGGTGAATCTCGTCGAGGCCGATCCGAACGACGACAGTGTCGGGCTCGGCGGCCTGCCCAACGAGGACGGCGTCGTCGAGTTGGACTCGTCGGTGATGCACGGGCCGACGCACAAGGCGGGCGCGGTGGCGGCGCTGCGCAACATCGTGCATGCGTCGTCGGTGGCGCTGCGGGTGATGCGGCGGACGGACCATGTGCTGCTCGTCGGCGAGGGGGCGCTGCGGTTTGCGCGGGCGCACGGGTTCAAGGAGGAGGAGCTGCTGACGGAGCGGGCGCGCGAGGCGTGGCTGCGCTGGAAGGAGAACCTGTCGCCGGATGATGATTGGCTGCCGGAGGAGAAGAAGGACGAGTCGGCGCAGGCGTCGGCGAGGCGCGGCGAGAGGTCGGAGTATGTCGGGTATCTGGAGCGTCGCGCGGCTGCGCTGGGCGTGCCCTTCACGTACGGGACGATCAACTGCTGCACGGTGGATGCACGCGGCGACATCGGCGGCGTGACGACGACCAGCGGGCTGGCGTACAAGATCCCCGGGCGCGTGGGAGATTCGCCGATCATCGGCGCGGGGTTGTACGTGGATAACGGGGTCGGCGCGGCCGGGTCCACCGGGCGCGGCGAGGCCAACCTGCAGAACTGCTCCTCCTTTGCCATCGTCGAGTTCATGCGCGGGGGGATGTCGCCGGAGCAGGCAAGTCTGGAAGCGGCCAAACGCATCGCCGACCGCTGTGAGGCGCGTCTGCGGCGGCCCGACGGCCGGCCCGACTTCGACGTCAAGTTCTACGCCGTCCACAAAGACGGCCGCTTCGGCGGGGCGGCGCTATGGAAGGGCGGCAAGATGGCGGTCTGCGACGCCGCCGGCTCGCGATTGATCGATCTGGCGTATCTCTACGAAAGATGATTGGCGCATCTCCCGCCGGGATTTTTTTTCGCCGGCAACGCGTATTCATCTACGCAGTTTGCGTATGAACGTACGCGCAATGCGTAGCATCGCAGTTGTGGCGCAGAAAAAGCGGGCCGCTGGGGCCCGCTGATGATCGTTCGTGTCGTGCGGTCGTGCGGCCGCCGCCATCAGTTGATCTTGATCAGCTCGACCTCGAAGACCAGCGTCGCCTTGGGCGGGATGGTCGGCGGGCGGCCGGCTTCGCCGTAGGCCAGGTTGTAGGGGATGATCAGCTTGCGCTTGCCGCCGACCTTCATCGAGCCGACGCCCTCGGTCCAGCCCCTGATGACCTGGTTCAGCCCGAACGTCGCCGGCTGGCCGCGGTCAACCGACGAATCGAATTTCGTCCCGTTGGTCAGCCAGCCCGTGTAGTGCACCGTGACGCGATCCGTCGGCTTGGGCGAATCGCCCGTCCCCTCGACGAGGTCGATGTACTTGAGCCCGGAGTCGGTCATCACGGCCTTTTTCTCGTCGTCGGCGAGCTGCATGGCGAATTTCTCCACGGCTTCGTTGGCGGCCTTGTTCGCAGCCGCGATCTGTGCCTCACCGGCCTTGACGGCCGAGGCGCCTTCCTCGGCACTGATCCGCGTCACCTTCTCGATCATCACCGGCTCGGCCGGTACATTCTGATGCTGCCCCTGCGACGTCGTCCTGACGGCCTTGATCTTGTCCACCGTATCCATGCCCGAGACGACGCGGCCGAAGACGGCGTACGCCGCTCCGTCGCGCGGCTGGTCCAGCATCGCGTTGTCCACCACGTTAATGAAGAACTGCGAGGTGGCCGAGTCGTGGTCGCGCGTCCGCGCCATGGCGATCGACCCGCGGACGTTCTTCAGCCCGTTCTGCCACTCGTTCTTGATCGGCTCGTGCGTCGGCTTCTGCGACATGTCCTTGTCAAAGCCGCCGCCCTGGATCATGAAGTTCGGGATGACGCGGTGAAAGGTCGTGCCGCTGAAGAACCCTTCGTCGACGTAGCGGAGAAAGTTGGCGACGCTGATCGGCGCCTTGTCGCCGTTCAGCTCGATGACGATCGGGCCCATCGACGTGTCCATTCTGACGTAGGTCATACCGCTCGGCGCCTCGCTCGCGGGGGTCTCGCCCTGCTTCTCCTCCGCGCGGAGCAACCCGGCCGCGCCGAGCCACACCGCGCAACACACTGCGCAACGCTGCACACGATGATTCATGTCTGAAGTCCTCAATGCGGGAAACGTGCCACTCGTCAACTCGGGCGGAACAGCATAGCCGATCGCCGCGGCGCACGCCACACGGGCCATTGTAGTCGCCGGCGCCGGTCACCACGCCCGGTCCGCCGTCACGCGTAGACCTCGACCGTCAGGCCGGTGCGCTCGGTGACGCGGCGGGCAATGAGGGCGAGCGAATCGGCGTCGAGCGGCGCCGCTGCGGGCTCGGTCGGGCGACGCGAAAGGGTATACACCTGCACGCGCGAGAACCGCGCCCCGTCGCGTTGCAGGGCAGAGAGACGGTCGGCGAAGGCGTCGATTTCGGTGTCGGCGGGCGCAGCGCCCTCCCAGCGCAGCCAGAGCGATTGAATCACCAGCGGCCGCACGCGCGCCGCGTCGAGAATGTTCCGCAGCAGTTCATCGTACGCCACGTCCGAACGGTTGATGCGCCGGTAGTGTTCCGCGCTGCCCGCGTCGAGCTTGGCCCACACCTGCCCGCCATAGCGGTCGAGCCGTGCCAGACCGTCGCGCACGTGCGGCCGCGCGAGCAGCGTCGCGTTCGTGATCAGCACCAGCGGCACGCCGGAAAATCCGCAATCGTCGCGCGTCCGCCCGACAAGTTCGACCGCCTCGGCGAAGCGCAGGCAGGCCGTCGGCTCGCCATCTCCCGAAAACGCGATATCGCGCAGCACGCGCAGCGCGGGCTCGACCGACGCGAACGCCGGATCGGCATACAGCGCGCCGCTTGCCGCGCGGCCGAGCATGTCCGCCAGCTCCTCGCGCAGCCGGTCGAGCCGGACGGGGGCGTCGGGCGCGGAGGCCGTGCGGTCCACCTGGCAGTAGACGCAGTCAAAGTTGCATGCCTTGTCCGGGTTGAGATTGATGCCGACCGACAGGCCGCCGCTGCGCCGCGAGATCACCGGATAGACGTACACGTTGTCGCGCCAGCGGCGTGCATGACTGCGCGGATCATCGGCGGAGGGCTTGGCCCCTCGCGGGTCGGACATCGCTCACCCCGTCTGGAGGACCCGAAGCCGTGCCGCGCGACGCCGTCTTTGCGGCGGACTCGGACGACCGCTCACGGCCCGCCCAGCGACCCCGGCTCGTGCATCGCCCACGCATCGGGGTCGGCGATGCTGTCCTCGAGGTGAACATTATTGTACTGGAGCAGCGTCTCCTTCGCCCGTTCGAGGTCGATGATGGCGCGGTTGTAGTCGACCAGCGCCTGGAGCAGGTTGAGCTGCTCGCTGGCGAGTTGTCCCTGGGCGGACAGCTCGGTGTTGAGCTGTTCCGGACTCTTGGTCGTCTCGCGGGCCCGGATCGAGTTGAGGAACTCGAGCTGGCTGGCGGCCGAGCGCGCCCGCGGCGCGATCTGGTCGTATTCCGTCACCAGCCGCCGGATCGCCGTATTGACATCCGCCACGACGTCCTCGATGAGCTGCCGCACGCGCGTCGTCGCCTGTGCATATTGCAGCCGCGCCTGCCGCCAGACCGCCCGCGCGCCGCGGTTGCCGATCGGCCACTCGAACGACACGCCCACCTGATAGTCGATGAAGTCCATGTCGTCGAACTCGCGGAAGGCCTGGTCCGAACTAACGCCGAGGGCGTTCACCTGCGAGCGGAAGGTCACGTCCAGCCGCGGCAGCGCGCGGTTCTTGGCGACGCCGACGTTGATCCGCGCGTTCTCGACCGACAGCTTGGCCTCCTTCAGCTCCGTGCGGTTCTCCAGCGCGGTCTTGATCTGCGACAGGCGGTCGAGGACGAACGGCTCGTGCTGCGGCACGTCCGTGGGGATGATTTCGATCGTCTCGGCGAGGTTCAGCGCCGGATCGTTGATCAGCCGCTTGAGTTCGTCCTCGGCGTCGCGCACCGCGTTCAGCGCCCGCACGAAATCCGCCTTGCGCGATTCGAGCTGCGAGCGAATCTGCGCCACCTGCGCCTCATAGACGTCGAAGCCCAGCCGCGCCTCGTAGGTGTCGTTGAGGTCCTGCGTCCGCGCCACGAGCTGCGCCTGAACCGTGATCGCCCGCCGCGCCTGCACCAGCCGCCAGTAGGCGTCCTCGACGCGCTGCAGCGTGTCGCGCACCTGGCGGCGGAACTGCTGCTCGCTGATCCGGCGGTCGTTGCGGCGGATGTTGATCTGCGCCCGGTTGACGTCCAGCCCGAAGCCGCGCAGCAGCGGCTGGCCGATCTGCGCTGCGAAGAACTGCGTGTACGCCGGGTTGAGCGTCTGGAAGCCGAGGTTCGTGTACAGCCGCTGCCAGTTGTAGCTGAACTCCACCTGCGCCCCGGTCGCCAGCAGCTTGCGCACGCCGGTGTCGAAGATGCGCGTCTCACGTTCAGTACCGGTCAACTGCGCCTGCGCGCTGGGAAAGTCCTGCTTGTCATTGGTGAAGTCGAAGAAGTAGACCGCGTCGAACGCCGCCTCCGCCTCGACGACGCGCGCCGCGTCGATCGCCGGCTGATAGCCCGAAACGCGGATGGCGAAGCTGTGTTCCAGCGCCAGCCGGATCGCGTCGGCCAGCGCCAGCCGCACCTGCTGCGGGCGGCGGATGTCGTCGAGCAGATCAAGATAGAGTTGAAACAGGTTGCGGTCCTTGGGCGTCTCAGCCGCCGCGAGCAGCCCCTGGACGAACGGCCGGTGGCCCTCCGGGTCGGGGATGAACTTCTCGATCGCCTCGGAAATCTGCTGCGTCGCCTCGGGCGAGGCGCTCGGCCCGTCGGTCATCGCCATGGGCACATCGCCGCCGCGCATCCGGTCCAGCCCGCTGTCCGACGTCTCCTCCGCCGAGCCGCCCTCCGGCGGCATGTCGGTTGCGGCGACCGCCTGGCCCGCCATCCGCTGCTCATACGCCCGCACCGTCGGGCGGATGGAGCTGTCGGCGCCGTCAGCGGTGCAACCGGCCAGCAGACAAATCGCGGCGAGCGCCGCCGTCCTGCCGCCCGGTCGGAGCGCGATGCATTCGCGGTGGGTGATTCGAGTTGCTGTCGCTTGCACTGAGTTCGCGTCGAAGGATGACGTCCTCGTTGCCGTGAGGTTCGTCCCGCGCCAATAGCGGGCGATTATAGGGAGCCCCGCGCGCCCGTCAAAGGCCGCTGCCAGCGGGCTCGGGCCGGACGGCGCCTCTTCTCGCCCGCGGCGGCACAGAGTAAAATACGGGTTTGCCCCGGCCGGCGCGCTGCCGCCGGCCGATCGGCGCGGAGACACCATGACCACCAGCAACGAACGCATCGAGAATCTCCCCATCGTCGAGGAGATGCAGAACTCCTACCTCACCTACGCCATGAGCGTCATCATGGCCCGCGCGCTGCCCGACGCGCGCGACGGCCTCAAGCCCTCGCAGCGCCGCATCCTGGTGGCCATGAACGACCTCAACCTCGGCCCGCGCGCCGCTCACCGCAAGTGCGCAAAAATCGCCGGCGACACCTCCGGCAACTATCACCCCCACGGCGAACAGGTCGTCTACCCGACGTTGGTGCGCCTTGCACAGAACTGGAACATGCGCCATCCGCTCGTCGACGGGCAGGGCAACTTCGGCTCGATCGACGGCGACCCTCCCGCAGCGATGCGTTATACCGAGGCGCGGCTGACGCAGGTCGCCACCGAGCTGCTCAGCGACCTGAACCTCGAGACCGTGGATTTCGAGGACAACTATGACGGCACGCGGCAGGAGCCGGTCGTGCTGCCGTCGCGGTTCCCGAATCTGCTGGTCAACGGCTGCACCGGCATCGCGGTGGGCA
>CAZNDQ010000090.1:0-11309 GCA_964571825.1 uncultured Planctomycetales bacterium
AAGGACTTACGAAAATTTTCGCCCCGACGTGAACCACCCACTTACGGCAATTCCGCCCGTACGAAGAATAAGGAGTTACGTGCGATTTCGCCCGACGTGAAATAACGACTTGCGCACACGGGGCGCACGCCCCGGCGCACCGCCTCTCTCCCCCGGCCGCGCGGCGCAAGAAAAAACCGCGCCCCGGCTGTCGCTCCGAGGTGCGGTTGTTTTCATCGCGTTTCGCGCACTGCGTCCTTCGACTCTATTTGTGGTCGTGCCCGCTGTGATCGTGCCCGTCGTGCTCGTCATGACCACCCATCCCGCCCATCTGGCTCAGGTCCATCACCTCAACGCCCTCGGGCGCCTTGAAGACAAACCGATCGGCCGGGATCTCCGTGTTCAGCTTCACGTCCGACAGACCCGTCGTCAGCACCGTCTTGCCGCCCGCGTCGAAGCAGACCAGCTTCAGGTTGATGCCGGTCTCCTTCATGAAGTACAGCAACTGCCGCGTCACCGGGTTGTTCTGCGGGTCCTTCGGGCGGGCCTCGATCACCGCACAGTCGTGACCGTCCACCTTCTCGTCGCCCTTGGCCTCGAGGTGGTAATCATCGCGCAGCATCTGCATCATTGACTTTGCGTCAAAGCTCATGTTCTGCTCCGCCTTCTGTTTCATCGCGTGCTTCTGACCGCCCTGATCCGAGAGCGTATAGAAGTAGTCGCCGTCGCAGATCATCGTCGTCGTCTGCTGCGACTCCATCTTCTGCTCGCCCATGATCTGTGTCTGCGAACCGCTGAGGTCAGTGCGGAACATCTCCTTGCCGTCGCGCCGCGCCCATTCCACCGTCCCCGTGCTGTTGGACTTCATCTGCATGCCCTCGCCGAAGCTCATGTCCTGAGACATGGTCGTCTTGGCGCTGTAAGACTTGAGCTTGGCGTTGCTCTCCACCAGTTTCTTCTCGATCTCGTCCAGCGTGTCCGCCAGCGCCGGCGCGGCCAGCAGCACACAAACCAGACCCCATCCCAGACAACAGAACCGACATCGCATGGCTTGCTCCTTGGAAGCGAATACACAGGTCGGCAGCGCGGCAGAATCCAACTATTCCGACGCAAACCCCGCATTCTAGCTGCGGACGCCACGGCTGGCGAGGGGAAGGAACTCGCCGCGCCGGCCACAAATGGCCCTATCCCGATTCGACAGCATGGAACTCCGCCTTCCAAGCCGACAACAAAATGTAGCCGAAACGCGACATCCCTGACCATCATGGCATGTGTATCAATATGCACGTCCCAACGCCTGCCTCATACCTGAAAGCGCCGATTCACCGAACGCTGGCCAACAGGCGCTTCCAGACGACCACGACGCCGATTGTCCGCTCAATTCCCGCGGCGAAGGCACCGATGCATGTTCGGCACAATGGCCGGACGGGCATCCAGCGCACTGCGGTTTCATCACCGCGCTTCCCGGGCCGGGACGCGCAGCCGCAGGACGGGAGGTCGCAGCCGACCTCAGCACCGGCCGGCGAGCCCGAACGACGCGCCCATGCGCATTCCGCGGGAGCCTCACACTCGGCGCGTACAGGAGACTGCGCCGTCATCCGCCCTCGGAGTTGAAACATGAATGCCTCCTTGCAGGTCGGCCGGCCGATGGCCCTGGACAGAATGCCCCTCGCCTTGGCGACCCTTGTCGTCGGCGTCAGTGTTGTCGCTCTGTTCGGCTGGACATTCGACCTGCTCGTGTTCACCAGCGTGGTGCCCGGCCTGGTCCCAATCAATCCCGCCACCGCCATCGCCTTTGTTCCCGCCGGTATCGCGCTCATTCTGCTGCGCCGGCCGCGGGCGGCGCTCTGGCCCCGGGCCGCTGCCGCCTCCTGCGCCGGCCTGACACTGCTCATCGGCACGCTCAAGATGCTCCACTGCATTTGCGGCTGGGACCTCGGCGTCGATCGCATCTTCTTCGCCGACAAGCTCCTGCTCGTCCCCTTTGCGCCGAATAATATGGCGCCCAACACCGCACTGAACTTCGTCTTCATCGGCATGGCGCTGCTGCTGATCGACGTACAGACGCCGGGGGGACGCCGCCCCGCCGAGCTTCTTGCCCTCGCTGCCGTCACCGTCGCCACGTTTGCCATCAGCGCCTACGCCTATCAGTCGCTGCTCTTCCTCGAAACTGCCGCGCCGATCCCCATGGCCATCAACACCGCCTTCGCGTTTATCGCGCTCGGTGCCGGCGTGCTCCTCGCGCGTCCTTGCAGCGGCGTGATGGAACTCGTGTGCTGCGACCGCGCCGCGGGCGCCATCGCCCGGCGGCTCATCGCCATTGCCGTCATCGTCCCCCTCGCCCTCGGCGGACTGCGCCTGCAGGGTCAGCGCATGGGCCTGTTCAGCACCGAGATGGGCGTCTCCATCGTCGCTGTCGCCACCATCGCCATCATGGTGACGCTGATCTGGTGGGTTGCCCGTTCGCTCGATCGCTTCGACCGCCACCGTACGGAGATGGAGCGGGACCTCATTCAGGCGCGGGAGGCCGCCGAACTCGCCAGCAGTGCCAAGAGCGCCTTCCTCGCCAACATGAGTCACGAAATTCGCACCCCCCTCAACGGCGTCGTCGGCGTCGCCGACCTGCTTTTTTCCACCGAACTCTCGCCGCAACAACGCCACTACGCCGAGCTGATCAAGTCCTCCGCCGAACTGCTCACCGCCATCATCGACGACATCCTCGACCTCTCGAAGATCGAAGCGGGGAAGCTCGAATTGCGCCACGCCGACTTCGACCTCTGCGTCGCCATCGAGGACACGACCGCCCTGCACGCCGCCCGCGCCGCCCGGAAGAACATCGAACTCGTCTGCCACGTCGACCCCGACGTCCCGCGGCAGGTCCGCGGCGACGTCGACCGCCTTCGCCAGGTGCTCACCAACCTCGTCGGCAACGCTCTCAAGTTCACCGAACGCGGCGAGGTCATCGTCCGGGCCCGGCGCGAAGTCACCACTTCGGACCGCCCGCTCGTCCGCGTCGAAGTCAGCGACACCGGCCCCGGAATCCCCGCCGAACAGCTTGATCGCCTCTTCAAGGCCTTCTCGCAGATCGACTGTACCTCGACCCGGCGCCACGGCGGGACTGGACTGGGCCTGGTCATCTGCAAGCAGCTCGTCGAGATGATGGGCGGGCAGATTGGCGTCCGCTCCGAGGTCGGCGCCGGCTCGACGTTCTGGTTCACCGTTCACCTGGCGCCCGGCGGCATAACCGACGCCGAACGCCCCCCGGCCGCGCCCGATCCGCGCACGATGCGCGTCCTCGCCGTCGACGACAATGCGGCGCAGCTCGAAATCCTCCGCCAACAGATTGCCGCGTTCGGCATGGACGTCACGGCCGTGTCCGACGCAAAGGAGGCACTGCGGCTCCTCGTCGACGCCTTCGAAGCCAACAGACCCTACCGCATCGCCATCATTGACCAGGACATGCCCGGGCTCAGCGGCGTCGACCTCGCCCGACGCATTCAGGCTGACAACTGCCTCAACCGCACGGTCATGATGATCCTGCTCACTGTCGACAGCCAGGTCGAGCCGACCGAACTGCACCGACTCGGCTTTTCCGGAAGCATGACCAAGCCGGTGCGCCAGTCCAGGCTGTTCGACGCCATCATGAACGCTATCGCTCAGGCTTCGACGCCGAAGGAAATCGCCGAGGCCTCGCTCGCCGGCGCCAATCCGATCCGTCAGCGCCCGACTCCCACGACGTCGGAAGCACGAATCCTGCTCGCCGAGGACAATGAGATCAATCAGCTTGTCGCCCGCGAAATCCTCATGCGCGCAGGTTACGCCTGCGACGTCGTCTTCAACGGCAGACAGGCCGTCGAGGCCGTCCGCACGCGGCAGTACGACCTCATCCTTATGGACTGCCAGATGCCCGAACTGGACGGCTTCGGCGCCACCGACGAAATCCGCCGCGAAGAGGAGGACGCACGCCGCAGCGGCGGACCCGAACGTCACGTGCCGATCATCGCGCTCACCGCCAATGCGATCAAGGGCGACCGCGAGCGGTGCATCGCCGCGGGTATGGACGGCTACCACGCCAAGCCGATCAACGCCGCCCAGCTCATCGAAACGATTGAATCGCATCTTTCGCCCCGGCCCAGCGCAGGCCACGAGCCGGCGCCCCCATCGCCGGCCGCGACGCGCCCAAGGCGCGACGGCGAGCCGCCTTTCAATGTCGAGGCGATTGCCGAGCGCTGCATGCACAACACGGCCGTCACCCGTCTCGTGCTGGAGCGATTCGAGCGCGAGGCCGAAAGTGCAATCGAACAGCTCGAGCGCAGCATCGCCTCCGGCGACCATGAGCGCACCGCGCGGCTCGTCCATTCGCTCAAGGGTACCGCGGCCATTCTGTCCGCGTCCGCGCTCTACGACCTGGCCGTGCGGCTGGAACGAATGGCCCGCACCGGGCAGATGCGCTACGCCGGCGAGTGCTTCGAGCAACTGCGCGACGAGATGAACCGCTGCGTGGCGTACCTGCCGCGCGCACGCGTGCTCGCCGAGGAACCGGCACCGGTCTGAGGTACCATCATGGACCCGCGCACAAAAGTACTCATTGTCGACGACAACCCGATCGCCCTCGACGTGCTGAACAACGCTCTGCTCGCCTTCGGCTACGACGTCGACAGCGCCGCCAACGGCCGCGAGGCGCTGCGACTCCTGCGAAGCGGCGACTACCGCCTCGTCGTCTCCGACTGGGTCATGCCCGAGATGGACGGTCTCGAACTCTGCCGGCACATCCGCTCCGAGGAATTCCCCGGCTACATCTACGTCATCCTGCTTACCAGCCGCCACGAATCATGCGACATCGTCGAAGGACTGGCCGCCGGCGCCGACGAGTTCGTGGCCAAGCCCTTCGTCCCCGCCGAGCTGCGCATGCGGCTGCGCGTCGGCGAACGCATCCTCTCGCTCGAGACCCGCGACATGACCATCTTCGCCATGGCCCGCCTCGTCGAATCGCGCGATCCGGAAACCGGCGCCCACCTCGAACGCATTCAGAACTACTCTCGCATCCTCGCCCGCGACCTCGAACTGCACCGCCGCTTCCGCGGACACGTCGACGGTGACTTCGTCAACCTCATCTATATGACCAGCCCGCTGCACGACATCGGCAAGGTCGCCATCCCCGACCATGTCCTGCGCAAACCCGGTCCGCTCACTCCGGCGGAGTTCGAGATCATGAAGACGCACACCGAGATCGGCGCCGCCACGCTCGAGGCCGTCGCCTCCCGCTACCCCGGCGCGGCGTTTCTCCGCATGGGCTGCGACATTGCCCGCTCGCATCACGAACGGTTCGACGGGCAGGGCTATCCTGACGGCCTCACCGCCGACGCCATTCCCCTCCCCGCGCGCATCGTCGCCCTCGCCGACGTCTATGATGCGCTCACCTCGCGCCGCGTCTACAAGGACGCCTACCCGCACGAGCAGGCGCGCGAGGTCATCGTCGGCGAGCGCGAGAGACACTTCGACCCCATCATCGTTGACGCCTTTCTCGCCGCCGAAGGACGCTTCCTTGCCATCCACGACCGCTTCGCCGAACCCGAACCCGCCGAAATGGCATCAGCGTGAAACGCGGCGCCCGGCCGAGGACCTGCGATTCAGACCGCGACCTTCTTCTATCTGGTCCGTCCTGCGATGACTTGTACTTTGTCAGGGTTGGGTTGGAAGGATCACAGGCCGAAGTTATGCCTGTTCCTGCTCGACGAACTTCTGCGCCAGGCTGCGATACGCACCGACGAGGTCATGGCACACCAGATCGACCCGCCGCCGCAGTTCGCGCCGTTCGCGCACGATCCGCGTCGCCAATTCGCGCAGCCGCCGCAGGCGGACTTCGCTCACCCGCTGCTCCCGGTGCCGCGCCAGCGCCTGATCCACCACCTGCGTCAGCTTCGCCAAGTCAAACGGCTTGGCCAGCAGATCGACGACCCCCAGCCGCAGCGCCTCCAGCGCGCCGCTCAACGTCGCCTGGTTCGTCAGCACGATCGCCTCGCACGGCGCGTGCGCCCGCAACTGCCGGATCAGCGCTGTCCCGCTCCCGTCCGGCAATTCCTGCGCCGCCACGACAATGTGCGCCGGCCGCAACTGATGCTCCGTTAGCGCCCGCTCGACCGTCTGCGCGTGCCGGATGTGCACCGCCGGCCCGTCGTCCAGCCCGTCGTTCCAGCCCAGCGAGGCCCCCAGGTGTTCGAGGATCACCTCCGCCACCGGCTCGTCGCTTTCGACCAGCAGGATGTCCAGATCGGGCAGTTTCATCGTCCCGACAAGCCTCCCAGCCGGATTGAACGATTGGAGGAATAAAAAATGGCCGGGCGACGCATGCCGCGAGAGCGAGGAGAGGATGAGGAGGATGTTGGCATCGCGTCGCGACCGGCCGAGTTTCTCTCTGCCTGCGGCGGGCCGCTCTGCCCGACCGGTCATCCGCGATTCAGGAAGTTGCCGGGCTCGCCTGGGCCCGCGCCGGCAACGTCAGCCGCGCCATCGTGCCCTCGCCCGCTGCGCTGACCACTTCCAGCCGTCCGGAGTTGATCTGCGCCAGCCGATACGCCAGCGACAGGCCCATGCCCCGGCCGCGTCCCGCCGGGCGGTGCGAGAAGAATGGATCGAACGCCTTGCGCAAGATGCCGGCGTCCATGCCCCGCCCGTGGTCCCGGATCGCGATGACCACCGTATCATCGGAAGGAATCCTGTGGCAGTTTATCTCCAGCGATCCTGACCCCGGCTCGTTCGCCTCCAGCGCATTGGTCAGCAGATTCTGCACCACCGTGCGGACGTGTACGGGGTCCGCAAAGACGCGCAGCGCCGGTTCCGGTAACTCCAGTCGCACGTCGATCCCCCCGACCGCCGCCCGCTCACGCGCCAAAGCCGTCAGGTCGCGCACCAATGCACAGACGTCAAACGAGTGCGGACGCGGCGCCGCCGGATGGGCAAAGTCCATCAGCTCGCTGACGATCAGCGAGGCGCGATGCGCCTGCTGGTGGATGATCCGCGCGTGCTTGAGCAGGATTTCGTCGCCCGTCGAGCCGAGCAGCATCTGCGCCCGCCCGGAAATGACCGTCAGCGGATTGTTCAGCTCGTGCGCCGCTCCCCCCGCCATTTCCGCCACCATCTCCATTGCACGCGCGTGCGTTTCTTCGCCGCGCGAATCGTGCAGCCGGCGCGCCGCGTCGAGCAACGCATCGGCCAGCGCGGCCGCTTCGCGTACGCGCCACGCTGCGCCGAGCGTCCGCGTCGCTTCGCGCAGCACGACCGCCCGCCGCCGCAGCACGTCGGAACCACGCGCGACGGCACCCGGCGCGCCGCCGAGCAGCACAACGCCAATCGCATCCTCGCCGTCACGCAGCAACCCCGCGCGCACCGCAACGCCTGCCCCAAGACGCTCCACCAACCGCTGCAAATACTCTCCCTCCGCCGTACCCATGCGCAGCATCCCCGCGTCCACCGTCGCGATCGTCTCGATCCACGTCCGCTCCGCCGGAAACGCGACGCGCATCGTGAATGTCGAAAGACCGCGCGGGCCCGCCACGGCCGCCGCCACCTCGCCGCGCTCGTCCGGCATCGTCGCCACGACGACGTCAACGTCTCCGGCGCCTGCCGCACGCCGCAGCACCCGCGCACATCCGCCGCACACCGCCTCGATCGGCGCTCCCGGCGCACACGCTGCTTGCAGTTCCTCGATCGCCGCGATCATCTCCGCCTGCGCGCGCTGCGCAGGCCGGCCGCCTCCCTCACCCCGGCGCGACCCGTCCGCCCCGCGGCCTGCCGCGACGCGCTCGGATCGCTCGTTGCTCAGGCCGAACGCGGCCTCTCGCTCCCGCACGCTTTGCGGCAGGGCCGAAAGCAACTCCTCGAGCTGCCCCCTCGACGATCCCCATTCCACGAACGGCGCCCCGATCGGTTCCGGCTCCGCGTCGTTGCCCGCATCTCCCAGATGCAGTTCCCGCGCCACGCCATCCGCGAGCTGCACGATGCGCACGAGTCGGCGCGCCGCGATCGAGCCCGGGATCAACTCCGGTGGATGATGGTGCAGTCCGATGCAGTTCGTCAGCCAGGCCGGCAGCCGCCACGCCCGCGCCAGCGCCAACCCCGCCTGCAAGTGGTCCGCACCGAGCAACGCGCGCTCGCGCGCCGTCAATGACCGCGCCTGCGCCGCCGCCGCGCCAACCACGCGCGCGTAACTCCGCGGCAGCAGTGCGGACAATGCCGCTTTCCCCACGTCGTGCATCACGCCTGCAAGGAACGCCTGCGCCGGTGCCGCTCCTGAATCCGTCTCTCGCGCGATCCATTCGGCGGCGCAGGCCGTCGCCAGGAGATGCCGTCCAAACTCCCGGACGTTCAGCGGACCCGGCCGCGCCCCGCCGACCCCGTCGGCCCCCAGCAACGAGCGCAGATGCGCCCACAGCGCGGCACCAAGCAGAACATGTCCTTCGATCGGCGTGCCGCTCGTCTCTGGCGCGCACAACTCGTCGCGCAGGACACCATCCTCATCGAGCAGTCTCAGCAGGCCCGGCAGGTCGAACGGCGGCGCCGCCAGCCGCGCCACCCGCGACAGGATGGTTTCCCCGGCCGAGGCCGCCGCGGGATTGGTCATCATCGCGCTGTGCAAAGGAGCTTTCCCCTCGCGGGATTCAAGTCCTTTTTCCGGCCCGCCGCGCACGCGATACGCCTGCGCACGCATCTCGTCGCCGCTCCGCGGCGACGCGCCGGATTCCAGCGGGTGCTACAGTCTCAGCAGCTCGCCCATGCGGTGAATCACCTGATCGATCTGAAACGGCTTTTTCACGAACTCGTCCGCGCCGGCCCGCAGCAGCATCTGCACCTCTTCCTGGTCCGCCGCGCCGCTGATGAGCATGATCTTCATGTGCTCGAATGCCGGCCGCGACCGCACCGTCTGGCAAACCACGTTGCCGTTCACGTCCGGCAACTGGTAGTCCAGCACCATGAGGTCCGGCGTGTTCTCCTGCAGCGCAATGCCGGCCTGAAACCCTGAGTTCGCCGTAAACACCTCGAACCGCCCGTCCCGCTCCAGCAATTCGACGAACATCTCGACGATCGCCTCGTCGTCATCCACCACCAGCACCTTCTTCTTGCCCGAATCGAGCTGGTCCAGCGGGATGTCGTTCTTCTTCATGAACTGGATCAGGCTCTCCCGCGGAATCCGCCGGAACCGCGAGCCCGGCACGCGAAAGCCTGCCAGCTTCCCGTTGTCGAAACAACGAATCACCGTCTGCTGACTGATATTGCAGATTTGCGCGACTTCACCGGTCGTGTAGACGCTCTTCATCAATTCGCCATCCTGGCCAGAGAAGTGGTCGGCAGAATATCCGCCAACTTATCCCTATCTTTCCCAGACTCCCTATTCTGACTGCATTCTAACGATCGGTCATAAACGCGGTCAACCTCTAATTCTCCAGATTTCATCACCGGGGAGGTCGGGTTGGTCTGGTGCGACTGCAAAAACGGGTGAGGACGCGATTTGGAGGTTCCGTTTTTCCGCGCCGGCCGGAGCCGCGCATCGGCTCGGCGGGGGAACCCTTGTGGAAGTGGTAGGAGAATCAACGCGCGGGTTCAGGCGCGCTGTACACGGCCGCGTCGCTCAAGGGCGACCCAGATCACCGTGATATCCGCCGGACTGATGCCGCTGATTCGTGCCGCCTGGCCGAGGCTGCGCGGCGTCACAGCGCTCAGCTTTTCGCGCGCTTCGTGGCGCAGCCCCTCCACGGCCGCGAAATCGAATCCGGCCGGGATGCGCATGCCCTCCAGTGACCGGAACCGGGCGATCTGACGCTCCTGCCGCTCGATGTACCCGCCGTATTTGACCGCGGTCTCCACGCGAGCACGCGTACGCGGCCGAATCGCGCGCAACGGCTGTAATTCCAACAAGTTAGAGATCAGTTCATCCAGGCGCACCTCCGACCGCTTCAGGTACTCCGCCGCTGAGCACCCGTTCACTCGACTCGCTGCTAAAAGTGCCTGCGCTGCGCTCAACTCCCCCCCGTCCTCCTCGAACCGCGCCCACCGCGCATCAGTGACCAGCCCTATCCGTCGGCCGATCGGCGTCAGCCGCTCGTCGGCGTTGTCGCAGCGGAGCGTCATGCGGTACTCCGCCCGCGAGGTGAACA
The DNA here is from genome assembly GCA_964571825.1 of uncultured Planctomycetales bacterium. Classification (GTDB taxonomy): domain Bacteria; phylum Planctomycetota; class Phycisphaerae; order UBA1845; genus CAZNDQ01. The sequence continues at coordinate 10,131 of CAZNDQ010000090.1, forward strand.
TGCGGTAGGGCTCGTCCGGCGGACGCGTGACGATGTCGTCGATCATCACCCCGATGTACGCCTGATCGCGCCCCAGCACGAGTGGCGCGTCGCCGCGCAACGTCAGCGCCGCGTTGATCCCTGCCAACAGCCCCTGACCGGCCGCCTCTTCATAGCCGCTCGTCCCATTGATCTGCCCCGCCAGATACAAGCCGCGGATCGCCTTGGTCTGGAGCGTGGCGTCGATCTGCTCCGTCGGCACCCAGTCGTACTCGACTGCGTACCCCGGCTGCAGGATCTCCGCACGCTCCAGTCCGGCGATCTGCGCCAGCATTTGCCGCTGAATCTCGGCCGGGAGCGAGGTGCTGATGCCGTTGCAGTAGATGCGCGGGGAGTCGAGGCCTTCGGGTTCGAGGAAGATCTGATGCTGCGTCTTCTCGGCGAAGCGGACGACCTTGTCCTCGATGCTCGGACAATAGCGCGGCCCGCGCGAGGCGATCTGCCCCGAGTACATCGGCGCCACGTGCAGGTTCTCGTGGATCAGCGCATGCACGGCCGGGTTCGTGTGCGTGATCCAGCAGTCCACCTGCGGCAGCGCCACCCGCTCCGACATCACTGAGAACAGGTACGGCTCATCGTCGCCCGGCTGCCGCTCCAGTCGCGCGAAGTCCACCGTGTCGCGGTGCACGCGCGGCGGTGTGCCCGTCTTCAGCCGTCCGAGCCGCAGACCCAGCCGCTCGAGACACGCGCTCAGCCCCACGGCGGCCTGTTCGCCGACGCGGCCCCCGGCGCGCTGCTCGGTGCCGCAGTGCATCAACCCGCGCATGAAGGTGCCGCTGGTGATGATGATCCGCGGCGCTTGCAGCGCGCGGCCGTCGGCCAGGCGCACGCCGCGCACGGTGAGTCTCTCCGCGGTATCGTCGCCCCGCGGCCGCGCGGCTTCCTCCGTGAGAATTTCGTCGACGATTCCCTCGACGAGCGTGAGGTTGGGCGTGTCGTGCAGGAGGCGGCGGAGTTCGGCGGCGTAGCGCTCGCGGTCGGTCTGGGCGCGGGGTGCGCGGACGGCCGGTCCCTTGCTGCGGTTGAGCAGGCGGAACTGGATGCCGGTGGCGTCGGTGGCGCGGCCCATCAGGCCGCCGAGGGCGTCGATCTCGCGGACCATGTGCCCCTTGCCCAGCCCGCCGATCGCCGGGTTGCAGG
>CAZNDQ010000091.1:0-11139 GCA_964571825.1 uncultured Planctomycetales bacterium
CGGTTTGGGCTCATCCGCCTTCGCTCGCCGCTACTGACGGAGTCTCGGTTGATTTCCTTTCCGGCAGGTACTGAGATGTTTCAGTTCCCTGCGTTGGCTCGCGCCGGACTATGCATTCATCCGGCCGTGACGCCATCTGGTTGCCCAGTGACGCCGGGTTTCCCCATTCGGACATCCCCGGATCTACGCTCGTTTGACAGCTCCCCGAGGCTTATCGCAGCCTACCACGTCCTTCATCGCCTCTCGACGCCTAGGCATCCACCATGTACCCTTAGTAGCTTGATCACATTTATGGGGTACTGTCGGCCCGTCACCGGGCCGCAGGTTCCACAAATTCAAGCCGCGCCTTGGCACTCAAGCTCGCCGCGCGCCGGGGAATGCCCCGGTTCACGACGAAATCGGTAATTGCAACAACCCGCGTCTCGAACGCACCGGTCAAAGACCGGCACATTCCAAACACGTTGTCCACCTATTCGATTGTCAAAGAGCCTGGATCGTCGAACGGCGGATGCGACCGCCGCTCGACACCCGCCGGCTTTCGCCGCGGGCGCCCGATCATGCTCTGGCATGAGCGAACGCTCGAGGCGCGCGGCCGATCGACTGGCTTTCTGTCTTCGCGCCCGGCTCGTTCACTGGAGCCGATGGGGTTCGAACCCACTACCTCCTGGTTGCAAACCAGGCGCTCTCCCAACTGAGCTACGGCCCCGGCTGACCCCGCCCCGCGATCTTGTGCGCGCGGCGAATCTTTTTGCCGGCGCCGGCGCATTTTGGCGCGAAGTTGCGACAAACAATGCGCCGCGAAATCGCAACTGGGCCCGGTTGGAGTCGAACCAACGACCTCGTCGTTATCAGCGACGCGCTCTGACCAACTGAGCTACGAGCCCGCTCCGGATGACCCTTTCCGAATCACCAGGGACGGGCAGCCCAGTCCGGCCGTCCGCAGGCAACGTCAGCGAACGAATCGACTCCGCCGCTGGGACCCGTAGGGCTCAGGTATTCACTTGTCTGTTCCCACGAAAAAAGCCACTCGCAGGTTGCGAGTGGCCTCATCATCCGTCGAACCGGATGCAGGTCTGCAACCCGCTAGGGCGAATCTTTCGCGGTAATCGCACTCACCAAAAGGCCGATCCTCACAATCTCTGCCGCAGCCAGGTAGGCAGACTGGTCTTCGGTGCCTTTCAGAGCACGGGAATGTACCGCGCCGCGCACCCCTGTCAAGCCCGCCGAATGCAGTTTTTCGGACGAGTTCGTCCTTATCTGCCGGATGATAGGCGGAGCGAAAGTGCATGTCGGGGATTCGACGCTGGTCGTTGAATGAAATCGCGGGACGCGACGGAATGTCACAAGACGGGGGCGCCTTTTGGCTGATTCCGGCGAGGATGCGTAGCCGAAGCACCGTTTCGTACGTTGTTCTGGTAAGCCGAAGGGCCGCGCGGGAGCGCCGGAGTTGTTGCGCCCCGCGCGCCGGGTGGGGCCCATACCGATTTGCCTGCAATAGCTGAGCGCGGCCGGGTATAATGAACGACTCGCATGCAGCGGCTGGGAGTTTGAGGGCCACTGGCCGCAAGCGCAACTCAGGAAAGAGGCTACACGAATGACGAATCGGGCAAATGAGGCCGCGCGGCGGTCCGCCGAGAGCCTTCTCGGTCGGTGGCAGCGTTGGCTGCTGCGGCTGGCGGGTGTTCTGGCCGTGTTCATGCTGGCCAACACGATCTACCTGCTGGCGAATCGGGGGGCGGACCGCCTGGAGTGGCGGTTCTTCGCCGACAGCGACGTTTCACTGCCGCGATTGTTTCAGGCGATGCTGCTGAGCCACACGTTCGTGGGGCTCGGGCTGGCGGGCGTACTGGCGATCTTCGCGGTCTGGCATCTGCCCTCGGTTTGGCGGAGGGCGCGGACGCGCACGGTTTCGACCGGCGTGCTGTTCGTGATCGCGGGCGCGGCGCTGGCAATCTCGGGCTGGTTTATTCGCACGGAAGGTGCGACGCGGAGCCACCTGTGGGTTTGGTGGCTGCACGTGGTTTGCGCGGCGATCGCACCGCTGATGTACGTCGCGCACCGATCGTTCTCGTTTTCGTTTCCGACGCGGCGGACATACGTGCGATTCGGTTTGTCGCTTGGCGGCGTGACGGCGGTGCTGCTCGCTGCGCACACGATGACGCACCGCGGCATTCTGCTGACGCACGAGGCGCAGCTCGCGCGGGAAAAGGGGATGCACCAGGGCCCCGGCTCGCGGGAGCGGGTGGTCTCGAAATACCTCGAGGCGTCGTTTGCGCCGCCGGGTCATGTGCCGGAGGGCAGTCCGTTTTTCCCGTCGGCAGCGACGACGACGAGCGGCGACTATCTGCCGTCGCGGATCATCACGCGCGGCGACATCAGCTCGGCGGAGAAGCTGCGGCCGGACCTGGAGCAGTACGGATTCGTGGTGAATGAGAAGATCGGCGCGGACACGTGTCAGCGATGCCATCAGGACATTGTCGAGCAGTGGTCGAAATCGGCGCACCGCTTCGCCTCGTTCAACAACCCGTTTTACGAGGCGACGATCAACGACATGCGGGAGCACGCCAACGTGCCGAACCGCTTTGTGGAAATTCACCAGGAGAGCTACCCGGAGACCCAGGACCGGATCGGGATGATCAAGTCGAAGTGGTGTTCGGGGTGCCACGACCCGTCGCTGATGCTGGCGGGGGCGATGGACCGGCCGATCGACCGCACCTCGCCGCAGGCGCAGGCGGGGCTGACCTGCCTGGCATGTCACGCGATCGACAAGATCCACAACACAACGGGCAATGGCAACTACAACATCGCGGACGAGCAGGAGGACCCGTACCTCTTCCCGGATGCGAAGTCGGGCTACCTCGCCGAGCTGCACGACAGCCTGGTGAAAGCGAAGCCGACGGTGCACAAGCGGCAGATGCTCAAGCCGTTTTTCCGCACGTCGGAGTTCTGCGGCTCGTGCCACAAGGTGAGCTTGAACGTGCCGGTGAACAACTACCGCTGGTTCCGCGGGCAGAACGAGTATGACAACTGGCACGACAGCGGCGTGGCGCACAATGCGTCGCGGACGTTTTACCTGCCACCGGCGGCGAAGAATTGCCAGGAGTGCCACATGCCGCTCGAGCCCGCGCCGCTGGGCGACGTGGCGGCGAAAGACGGCATGGTGCGGTCACACCGCTTTCTGGCGGTGAACACGGCGCTGCCTTTTATCCGCGGGGACGAGGAGACGATCCGGCGGATCGAGGCGTTTCTGCGGGACGAGAAGCTGAGCGTGGACGTGTTTGCGATCCGCGGCGACCGCTTTGAGAACGCGGTGTGCGCGCTGGAGCGGACGAATCCCGTGCTGCTGCCGGGCGAGCGGATCGACGTCGACGTCGTCGTGCGGAACAAGGGCGTCGGGCACACATTCCCCGGGGGGACAAACGACTCGAACGAGGGCTGGCTGGAGTTCACGGTCAGCGACGATGCGGGCAACAGGCTGCTGGTGAGCGGCTTCGTTGGCGAGGACGGGCACGTCGATCCGGACGCACATTTCTACCGGGCGGTGGTGCTCGGGCACGACGGCAAGGTGATGCGGAAGCGCAATGCGCAAGATATGCACGTGATGGTGTACGCGAACGTCATCGGGCCGGGCACGGCCGACACGGTGACGTATTCATTCCGCGTGCCGGAGGAGCTGGCGGGGCGCGAGCTGACGTTTTCGGCGCGGCTGCTGTGGCGGAAGTTCGACCGCGGGTACACGGAGTTCGCGTTCAACACGAACCGGCAGGCGTTTGCGCGGTTCGAAGAGTGCCCGGACCTGCCGATCACGGAGATCGCGGCGGACGCGGTGACGCTGCCGGTGGCGGAACGGGACGACCCGTTGGATGCGCCGGTGACGGTGGCGGCGGCCGAGGATTGGATGCGCTACAACGACTACGGCATCGGGCTGCTGCTGGACGGCGACACGCGGGGGGCGAGCTTCGCCTTTTCGATGGTTCAGCGCGTGGCACCGGAGCGGGTGGACGGCCCGCGCAACCTGGCGCGCACGGCGGTGCAGGAGGGTGTGATCGAGGAGGCGTACAAGCATCTGCGGCGCTGCGAGGAGATCCTGCCGGCCAACGGACAGACGGCTTGGGTGTGGGGCGTAGCACTGCAGGAAGACGGGCGGTACGCGGAGGCGGCCGCGGCGTATGAGCGCGTGCTGCAACTGTTCCCGAAGGATCGGGCGACGTGGCGGAACCTCGGGCGCGTGCTGTACCTCGACGGGAAGTACGAAGAGGCGCTGCGGGCACTGGATGAGGTACTGGCGATCGACGGCGAGGACCGCGTGGCACATTATCACAAGATGCTGTGCCTGCGTGCGCTGGATCGGCAGGAGGAGGCGCGCGTGGCGGAAGCGGCTTACGAGGTGTACAAGATCGACGAGTCGGCGCAGGAGCTGACGCTGGCGCATCGGCTGGCGCACGCCGGCGACAATCGCGAGTCGCAGCGGATTCACACCCACGAGTTGCTGACGCCGGCGCAGGTGGCGGCCGGGATTCGTCCGGGGAACGTCGGCTGCTGCGGCGAGGCCGTGGCGATGGCGAAGGAGAGCACCGCTGATGAACGGCCATAGCCGGATTCTCTGCGCGGGGTTGCTGGTATCGGCTGTGGCGTGCGGGTGCAGGAAGGATGAGCCGCCGCCCGCGGCCGAGGTGCCGAAGTATGCGACGAAGTCCTACACCCTTCCCGCGGCGGCCGAGGGAACGACGCGGCTGCGGTTCAGAGACGTGACGCGCTCTGCGGGGATCGACTTCGAGCACTACACCGGCGCGTTCGGGCAGAAGTACATGCCGGAGACGCTGGGAAGCGGCTGCGCGTTCACCGATCTGACGGGTGACGGGCGGCCGGACATCCTGCTGCTGACGGCCATGGACTGGCCGGGGCACATCCAGCGTGACAAGCAACCGACGATCAAGCTCTATCGCAACCGCGGGGACGGAACGTTCGAGGACATCACGGCGGCGGCGGGGCTGGAGATCAGCGCGTACATGATCGGCTGCGCGGTGGCGGACTACGACGGCGACGGCGACGCGGACATCTTCATCACCACGGTGGGCGACAACCTGCTGCTGCGGAACGATGATGGCAGGTTCGTCAACGTGGCGGCGGAGTCGGGGGTGGCGCACTCGCGGCGCAGCGCCGACGACAAGCCGGAGTTTTCGACCGGGGCCGCATGGATGGACTATGACCGCGACGGGCGGCTCGACCTGTTCGTCTGCAACTACGTGCAGTGGACGCCGGAGACGGACATCTTCACGACGATGGACGGGAAGAACAAGTCTTACGCGACGCCGCAACAATATGACGGGCAGACGTGCCGGTTATATCGCAACGTCGATGGGAGCCGGTTTGAGGACGTGACGGAGAGGGCGGGCGTGCTGAATGCGCGCGGCAAGTCGCTGGGCGTGGCGATCGCCGACTTCGAGGATGACGGCTGGCCGGACATCGTGGTGACGAACGACACGCAGCCCAACTTCCTTTACCGCAACAGGGGCGACGGGACGTTCGAGAACGTGGCGGAGCTGGCGGGGATCGCCTACGACGAGGCGGGTCTGGCGCGGGCGGGGATGGGCGTGGACGTGGCGGACATCGGTAATGACGGGCGGCTGGGTATTGCGATCGGCAACTTCAGCGGAGAGCCGATTTCGCTCTATTGCCAGATCGGCTCGGGATATTTCCAGGACATGGCGGGCAAGACGCGGATCGCGCGGAGCAGCCTGCTGCCGCTGACGTTCGGGCTGTTCTTTGCGGACCTGAATCTCGACGGTTTCGTGGACATGATGGCGGTGAACGGGCACCTGGACCCGGACATTCAGGCGGTGAACCAGAACCTGACGTTTGCGCAGCCGCCGCTGCTGTTCGAGAACACGCGGCGGGGCGAGTTCGCGGATGTGAGCGCTGAAGTGGGCGAGGACTTCGGCGTGCCTGTCGTCGGGCGGGGGCTGGCGTACGCCGACTATGACGGCGACGGCGACCTGGACGTGCTGATGACGGTGAACGGCGGTCCGGCGCGGCTGCTGCGGAACGACATGATCGGGGCGAACTGGCTGCGCGTGCGGGTGGTTGGGAAAAGCGCGCGCAGCGAGGCGCTCGGCGCGGTCGTGACGGCGCGGTGCGGTGCACTCGTGCAGAAGCGGATGGTACGCACGGGGTCGTCGTACGCGAGCCAGTCGGAGTCGGTGGTGACGTTCGGGCTGGGCAGTGCCGAACAGGTGGAGCGGCTCGAGGTCGTCTGGCCGAGCGGCGAGCGGATGACGTATGTTGACGTTCCGGCGAACCGGCTGATCGAGGCGCGGCCGGACGAATTCCCCTATCGCGAAGTGGCCGCGCGCTGAGGCGCGGCAGAACTCCAAGCTGAAATGAGAGTGGCGTCAGTAGCGCGAGCCGGTAGAATCCGGCGGCGAGCGGCCGCGCGCCGGCGCGTGCGGAAGACTCGGGCCGGATGGAGCCGGGTGGCGTTGTTCGAACAATTCAACGTCTACAAATCGCTGGCGACGCTGGTGCTGGTGATCATCGCGGTTGGGCTGCTCGTGCGGCGGCGGCGGACGCTGCACGTGCCGCTGATGCTCAGTGCATTCGTCATCGACATGTCGATGCTGGTAGCGATCGAGGTGAGCCGCAAGGCGGTGGAGAACGCGGTCGACGCGGTCGCCGACCATCGCATGCCGGGGATCCTGCTGTTTCACATCGTCGTTTCGTCGGTGCTCGTCGTCTGCTATTTCTTCATGCTGTGGAGCGGGTACCGGCTACTGAGGCGCGGCGTCGGGCGGCGGCGTCATTTCGTCGGCGCGTGCGCGTTTCTCATCTGCCGGGCGATCAACTACATCACGTCGTTCATGATTCCGACAACGGGCGGATAGCGCGTCGTCAGCGATCTTCGGCGGACGGTGCGGACGTCGGCCGCGAAAGCCGCTGGACTTCGCGCATGTGCAATTCCGCCTCGTCGGACAGGCCCAGTTCGACGAGTACGCGGGCGAGCAGGGCGTGGGTCTGCGAATCGTCGGGGGCGAGGCGGGCCGCTTCGCGGAGGCGGGCGGCGGCGTCGGGGAGGCGGCCGCGCATCGCCTCGGCCAGGCCAAGGTTGTAGTGGGCCTCGGCCATGGCGGGCTGGAGCGCGATCACCGCCTGAAACTGGGCGATCGCGTCGTCGATGCGGGTGAATTGCATAAGGGTGACACCGAGGCGATAGCGCGCGGCGAAATGGTCGGGGCGCAGCGCGACGGCGCGGGCGAGATGGTCGTGCGCGGCGGAGAAGTCGCCGGCCAGCGACAGCGCGTTGCCGAGATCGTATTGGGCGTCGGCGTCGTCGGGATGCAACTCTACGGCCTGGCGATTCAGTACGAGCACGTCGTCAAGCCGTCCGCTTTCGAGCAGGAGCGCGACCAGCGCCTGCCGCGCGGCGACGAGGTGCGGATCGAGGCGCAGGGCCTCGCGCAGGGTAGTGACGGCCTCGTCATTCTGCTGCTGGAGCCGGAGCACGCGGCCGAGGTGAAAGTGCAGGGCCGCTTCGTCGGGGTCGCCGGCGATTGCGGCACGGACGTGGCGCTCGGCTGCTGGCGCGTCCCGGCGGAGCAGGTGCATCCACGCGATGCGCATGTTCGCTTCGACCGTTTCGCGCATGCCCCAGCGCAGGGTCCAGCCGAAATGGGCCAGGCCCGCGTCGCGGGCGCGGCGGACCTCGGGCGTCAGATCGCGGTCGGGGTCGAAATCGGTGCGGAAGACCTCGTCGCCGACGTTGGTGGCGAAGAAGGCGGCGTTGCCGGCGCGGGTGTGGAGCTGCCAGAGCGCGGCGTGCACGATGAAGGCGAGGGCGAGCGGCGCGAGGCAGGCGACGGCGACTCCGCCGCGGCGCAGGCGGCCGTCGTACTTGAGCCAGAGGCTCTGCAGGCGTACAGAGGGGCGATAGACCAGCCGCGCGGCGAGGAAGAGTAGATACGCGAGGATGCCGGCCAGGCCGAGGCTCATCAGGAGGGGGAATTCGCCGTAGAGGCCGCGGCAGGCGAAGAAGGCGAGACCGAAGAGGGCCAGCAGCGCGATCTCCTCGGGCCAGGCGAGGTCGGCGGCGGACTTCTGTCTGGTCGCCCCGGTGCGTCGTTTGCGGATGGCGGCCGGCGCGCCGAGTCCGACATACAGCGCATCGTTCGGGCAGACTGTGACGCAGTCGAGGCAGCGCATGCAGCCGGGGTTGACGACCATGCCCCAAGTGGCGACCTCGTACGCGACGTCGACATTGGAGTTGCAGGCGACGGTGCAGTGGCTGGAACGGTCGCAGTTTTCGTTGACGCGGATGCCGACGGGTGCGACCTGCTCGACGAGGCCATAGACGGCGCCATAGGGGCAGGCGTAGGTGCAGAAGCCCTTGCTGCCGAGGAAGTAGACGATGCAGAAGCCGCTGATGAGGAGCGTCGCGGCGCCGACGATCCAGCCGGGGAAGGTACGCCAGAAGGCGCTGGTCATCAGGGCGTTTTGCCACGGCGGGAGCGAACCGCCGGAGAGCCAGCGATGCAGGGTCGGCCAGGCGAACATGTAGAAGGCGACGGCCAGCGGCACCCAGATCAGCAGGCGCGCGCGGAGGGGCTTGGGCTTGATGCCGAGACGGTTCATCAGCCAGGTGCAGAGGTCCTGGTAGGCGATGAAGTGGCAACCCCAGCCGCAGAAGAAACGGCCGAAGACGAGCGTGGCGAGAATGGAGACGGCAAAAAAGACGATGCCGGCGTTGACGCGGCCGGTCTCGAGGGTTTCCATGGACTCGGACGGTTCGACGGGGGAGACAGTTCGGCCGGCGATGAGCCAGTGGGCGACATGGGCGAGGATCAGCAGGTGGACCACCGTCAGGGACAACGCACGCCATTTGCCGGAGCGCGATCGGGCGACCTTGCCGCGTGGAGCTGGAGTCGCCAGGACGGGCAGGGCGATGACCGCGTTGTCAGGCTGTGCGTCGGGCTGGGCCATCGGTGCGCATTAGTTTAGGCGGTTTACGGTCTGGGTGACAGGCGGGAACATCCTTCACGGTCGGCGCGGCTCGAAGCGCTCGAAGTACTCGATGACGCGCTTGAAGATGGGGTAGTTGGTCGGTGGTTCGAAGTGGGAGGCGTCGGGCAGGTATATGAAGTTGAGGTCGGCGATCGGCACGCCCTGGTCGCGCAGCTCGAGGTAGCGTGCCTCGAGGTTGTAGGTGTTTTCGGGGAAGTAGACGATGTCCTTTGTGGCGTGGACGAATAGTTGCGGGTTGCGCAGTTCGTCGATATGTGCGACCGTGTCGAGCAGGTCCCAGCCGGGAGAGCCGGCCGGGCCATAGGCCTGGAGCGTGAACCGAAGCTGGCAGAAGGCCTCGTTGCTGCGAAAGTACTGGGTCAGTGAGTCATAGACGAGCGGCAGGGAGAGAAACTGGTCGGGCTGAGTCAGGCCGCCCATCGTGACACCGGCCGTGAAGTCGCGCATGCGGTTGGCGAGCGTCGTCACCGTACCGCCGATGGAATAGCCGACGAGGTAGACGCGGTTGACGCCGAGCTGGGCTTTTCCGTCGCGGTCGAGCCAGTCGAGGGCAGCGAGCAGATCGAAGAGATCGCCCTGTCCGTACGGTGTGCCGCATTCCTGTACGGCGAGCGACCAGGTGTGAAAGCCCTGGGAACGGTAGGCAACGCCGACGTTCTTATGGAACTCGCGGGCGGCCTCGACTGACCCGCCGGGAGAGAACATGCTGGCGCCGTGGAGCATGACGACGATGGCGTCGCGCGGGTCGGCCTCAGCCCAGTAATAGCCGCCAACGACGTTGTTGGGGCCCGGGCGGTCGATTTCGAGCCAGTGGCCGTCGTTGAGACCCTTCTCAAGGAAGACCCGGCCGCCGTGAAGTTCGTAGAGGAGCGTCCGCGTCGGGTGTGGATCGGGGGGAACGTTGATCACGGGCCAGAATTCGACGCAACTCGCGGCGGCGAGAGGCACGATCACCATCAGCAGCAAAATGGCTCGTCCAGCGGACATGGATCTGCGATTAGCCCCGATCGCCAGGAAGCGCTTCTCCAAAGTCTAGCCCCTCTTCGGGTGTCCGTACACCCCGGAACGAAGGTGCTTCGGCGAAGCGCGCGGCCGGATGCACGTCAGGAGAGATTATAATCGAATTGCCGTGCCACCTGTGCGGCCGGAACATCCTCTCGCGGTAACAAGGGGAGGCTGGCGGACCCAAGGGATCAACCTTATGGCCAAGTGCGACGCCGGGTACTTCTGCCGCGTCTGCGGCGAATACGTCGAGGACATCACGACGAGCGAGATATACCTGCGTTACGTCATCGGTGAGGTGCCGCTGGAGGAACTGATCGGGCTGCCCGAGGCGCACGTCTGGTGCAACGCGGACCTGGCCCAATACATCACCGATCCGGCGTTCGTAACGGAGCATCCGCTCTCGCCGGTTGAGCCGAAAAACGCGGAGGACCCGGCCGTTGTCGCGCAGCGCGAGGACCTCGTCACGCGCGGCTGGCGGCGCTTGCAGGAGATCCCCGAACTCGGGATCGGCATCAACGAGTACCCGATTGTCGACAACGCGCAATTCCCGCGGATGCTGTTCAAGAAACGAAGCACCGGCGCCTAGGTGCGATGGAGGGACCCGCCATGGCAACCCGCGGCAATGAGCGACACGGAGCCGGGCTTTGAGTGAGATCGCGGCGTCGGTCACGAGCATTGCAAGCCCGCCGGCGGGAACTGCCGCGCGAGACGGCGCCCTGATCGAGGTGTCCCTCCGTCCATGGTGGCAGCGAATGACGCCGCTGCATCTGGCGGCGACGGTGTCGATCGCGGCCATGGCGGTGGCGCTGATCATTGCGGCCGGTCTGGCGTTGGGCGGCGCGGTCGCGGCGGTGATCGTTGTCGCCCTTCTGGCCCTGCTCGTGTGGCCGGCGCAGCGGTGGATGGACCAGTCACACGCGGTACTTGTTCGCGCGCACCGCGATCGCCCGATCGCAGAGATCGTCGATCGCGCACTCAGCCAGCCGATCCTGTTGAGCGTGGATGAATCGATGCGGCAGACAACGCGCCTGCTGGCGGCGGAAGGGCGGCTCGGGGCAACGATCCGCGTTTGCCGGGCGGCAGAGCCGATGCCGATCGCGCCGTTCGTGCAGGCATTCG
>CAZNDQ010000092.1:0-11016 GCA_964571825.1 uncultured Planctomycetales bacterium
AGCTGCTCAAAGAACTGCGGCGGATGGGCAAGACGATCATCATCAGCTCGCACATCCTGCACGAGCTGGCGGAGCTGTGCACGACGGTGGGGATCATCGAGCGGGGCAAGCTGCTGCACCACTGCGCGATCCGCGACATCCTGCAGCAGGCGCGGCAGGGGACGCGGGTGCACGTGCGCGTGGTGGCGCGGCAGGATGACGCAGCGCGGCTGATCAGCAGCCTGCCTGACGTGCAGGACGTGGCAGCGCGAGACGGGGAACTGATCGTGCAGCTCCGCGGCAAGACGGACGACTATTCGTTCATCGCGCGCGTGCTGCTGGAGAACGGGCTGAAGATCCACGCCATCCGCGAGGAGGAGGTCAACCTCGAGACGGCGTTCATGCGGCTGACGCAGGGCGTGGTGCAGTAGCGGAGAGCGGGCGGGCCGATGACGAGCGTCACTTCACACGTGCTGCGGGCGATGTGGGAGCTGATCCCGGGGAACCCGATCCTGGTTCGCGTCGTGGCGGCGGGATCGAAGCGGCCGCGGCACCTGTTTATCCGCGCCGGGTATCTCGTCGTGCTGTTCGTGGCGATGCTCACGGCGGTCGTCGGCGCGGGCACGCACGGCGGGTCGCTCTCGGAGACGGCACGCGAGTTCAGCCAGGCGTTCAAGGTCATCTCGCTGGTACAGCTCGCGCTGATGTGCTTTCTGGCGCCGGTGTTTGCGGCGGCGGCGATCACGCAGGAGCGCGACGCGCAGACGTACGACATCCTGCTGACGACGCCGCTCTCGAATGCGCAGATCGTGCTGGGGACGCTGTGCAGCCGGCTGACGTTCGTGCTGCTGCTGCTGCTGAGCGGTCTGCCGATCGTCTGCATCACGATGATCTACGGCGGGGTGACGACGCCGATCATCCTGCGCAGCTTTGCCGTGTCGGCGGCGACGGCGATCTTCACGGCCTCGCTGGCGATCGCGGTGTCGGTGATCCAGGTCGGCACGCGGCGGACGGTGGTCGGATTCTACCTGTTTGTCGCGGTGTATCTGGCGGCGTTGTATTTCCTTTCGACGCTGCAGTATTTTCAGGTGCCCGAGGCGCCGCCGGTGCCGGGCCGGTCGGACCTGCCGCCAGTCAGCTACTTTTCGCCGTTCCATCCGTTTCTGGCACTGTTCACGGCGCTGAATATGGTGCCGTCGCCGGCGGCGTCGGACGTCGCACACTACACGTGGCCGATGAGTTACCTGCTTGCCGATCCGACGCGCGGGTTCATCGTCGTCAATCTGCTGGGCTCGGTACTGATTGTCGGCATCAGTCTGTTTTTCGTACGCAGCGGGGCGAAGCAGGGCGAGGTGTCGTGGCTACGGGGGCTGTTTTCAACATCGCAGGGCGAGGGTGAGGAACGGCGGCAATCGCCGCGACACGTCTGGAGCAATCCGGTCGCCTGGCGCGAGGCGGCGACGCGGGCGAGCATCACGAGCCGCAACCTGCTGCGCATCGTATACGTCGGCGGCGGCACGCTCGCCGGGCTGGTGCTGTTCTATCTGCATTTGAGCGACAGGATGGGAACGGGAGCGGTCGGGATCGAGCAGACGCGCGCGTGGCTGAGCGGGCTGGTGTTCGTCGAGTTTGCGGCGATGCTGCTGGTGGCGACCAATCTGGCGGCGGCGGCGATCTCGCGCGAGCGCGAAGCGCAGACGCTCGATCTGCTGCTGACGACGCCGCTGACGAGCCGCTACGTCGTGTGGGGCAAGCTGCGCGGGCTGGTGAGCTTTACGCTGCCGCTGATTCTCGTGCCGGTGGGGACGTGCGCGCTGTTCGCCGTACACGCGTTGGTTGCGCCGTCGCGTTCGGTCGTCTATCCCGAGGGGGTCGTGCTGCTGGCGGCGCAGATGGTGATCTTCTCGGCGTTCGCATGTCTGCTGGGCCTGTTCCGCTCTCTGAAGAGCCCGACGACGCTCCGCGCGACGCTGTCCAGTCTGGCGATCCTCGTTTTCGTGTGCGGCGGGGCGTCGATGTGCGGCTTCCAGTTTATCAGCAGCGCCAACCCGACGGCCGCAGTGATGGCACCGTTCACGCCGTTCACGTCCGTATTCATCGCCATCGACCCGGTGCGCTGGATGGACCTCGACCCGACAACCGTAGCGCAGGACCTGCCCCGCGTGCGGCTCTGGGCGCTGATCGGCGGGGTGTTGACGCTGGTCATCTACGGCGCGGTGATTCATACCGCCTACCGCTCCATGGTGCGCAACTTCGACATGACGCTGCGGAAGCAGTCGGCGTAACCCGTTGGCGTCTCAGCACGGCTCGCACAGGCTGCGACCGCGCCGGAGACGCGGTGCATGGGTCGGATCAGCGCGCGGCCGTCGCCTCGCGCAGGCGCGCTTCGTTGCGGCGTTCGAGCAGTTCGAACCGGCGCTGGAGGGCCGGTCCGCCCAACCCCGGCCGCAGGAAGCGCTGCTTGCGGACTTCGCCGAGGATGCGCGACGGATCGGTCTCGAGCTGCGTGTGGACCTCAAGGCTGCGGAGCAGCGCCGTCCACCAGGGGTCGCTGCCCTCGGGGAGGCGCTGCCAGAGATCGAAAAAGACGTGTTGTGCCTGTTCGTAGCGTTTGAGCTGGTAGAGGGCCTCGCCGACGCCGAGGAGCGCTTCGGTGTTGTTGCTGCGGCCGTCGGGACGGCCCGTGGCATCGCGCTCGGCGCAGCGCTGGAGGACCTCCAGTGCCCGCTGGGCGTCGCCGGCCGCGAGATACGCCTGGCCGAGGCGGACTTCGAACGACGCGCGGCCGTGTTGCTCGACCCATTGCGGGTGGGTCTCGGCCCAGTCGTGCAGCTTGGCGGCCAGTGCCAGCGCCTGCGCCGCGCGGTCCGGGTCGGTGCGGCCAGCCGCCGCCATTTCACGCAGATCGCGCGTCATGACGACAAGCAACTCGTCCATGATCGAGCCGGCGTTGTCGGGGTCGCGCTGGAGGCAGTCGTCGACGACCTGTGCCGCCTCGTCAAAGCGGCCGAGCCCCTGGAGCGCCAGGATGCGCAGGCGCAGCACCCGCCCGAAGAGGGCCGGCGCATCGGCGAAGTGCCGCTCGAAATCGGCAAGCAGCGCCAGGGCCTGCTCGGGTTGCGCCAACTCGGGCTGGGCGAGGGCCTCGGCGGCGAGGAGTCGGGCGGCCGCGCGATAGGCCTCGAGTTCGGCGCGGCGGGCGGCGTCGCGCGTGCGCGCAGCCGCTTCCTCCTGCACTCGTTCGCTGCGGCGCGCGGCGTCGACGACAGCGAGCAGGCGCCGCATGAGGGCGTCGTCCGCGGCGCCGCTCTCGCGTTCGCGCCGGAACAGGTCCCACAAGCGCAGGCCGTGAAGGTAAACGGCGTCGGGATAGCGTTCATCGGAGGGGGGCACGGCGGCGAAATATTCCAGGGCCTCCTCAAGGCGTCCTTGTCGCGCCAGCGCCTCGGCCAGAAAGAACCGCCAATAGGCCGTCTGCGGCGAACCGGGCTGAAGTTCGGCCAGTGCAGTGACGGCGAGTATGAACATCTCGGCAGCGGCGGGATCGACCCGTCGCGCGTCCTGGCGGTATGCGTCGGCGGCAATGGTGACGGCGTAATCGAGGGCCTGGGCTGACTGGTCGAAATCGGGGTAGGCACGGGCAAGTTGGACGAAATGGCGGACAGCGTCGGTGCGGCGCCCGAGCTGATACTCGGCGACGGCCGTATTGAACAGCGCGATCGGGCGGAGACGCCCCCCCCACTCTCCCTCCGCGGCGACGGCTGACTCGCCAACCTGCACGGCGCGGCGCAGGAGCGCGTCGGCCTGCTCGGCGCCGGCGGCATCCGCACCGGGCGAAGTGCGCCGCGACGTCGCTTCGGCGAGCAATCCGGCCAGCCGCGCGTTCAGCTCGACGGCGTTCAGGCGCGCATCGGGCAGGTCGGGATCGATGAGCCGGTCCAACGCGCGGAAGACGTCGCTTCGCCGAGCGGGGTGGCTTTCGAGCAGTTGCATCAGGCCGGCGTAGCGGCGCGCGTCAACCTGGTCCGCCTCGGTCGGTTGGCCGGCGCGGCGCAGCGACTGGGCCTGGTCGCGCATGATCTCACCATCGAGCAGCGCCAGCGTCAGCGCCAGCGAGAAATTGTCGGGCATGTTTTTTTCGCGCCATTCGCGGAGCTGGGTCACCCAGCCGCGGGCGAAGACGTATTGCCCGAGGTCGCGGCTGAGCCTGGCCAATTCGAGCTGCGCCTGGATGTAGACCCAGCGCAGGCCCGCGGACTCGGTCTCGGGCAGAGCGGCGACGACTCGTGCCGCCTCCTTGAGGGCCTCGCCGCACTTCTGGGCGTCGCCCAGCAGACGGTAGGACATGCCCGCCAGCAGGAGCGCCTGGGCCTGCACACCGGTCTCGGCGTGCGGCTGGGAGGTGTAATCGTGATCGGGGTGGCGGAGATAGGTGACCACGTCGCGCAGCAGCCCCTCGGCGCGGCGGTCGGCGGGGCCGCGGGCGAGTGCCTCGTAGTATCGCGCCCACTGGAGAAAGTACTGCGCCTGGCCGCTCAGCCGGTCGGTGGCGCCGATGATCCCGCGGCGTTCCAGTTTGCGGAACTCGGCGGGCGTGAGGTTGTCGAGTCGCGCAACATACTGCGTGATCTCCTCGTCGAGGCGGCGGAACGCGTCCTGCGCCGAGACGGCAATGGCGCGCAGCTTGTCGGCGTCCTGCGAGTTGTAGCCCTGATACTGAATGCTGTTGTAATGGGGTTCGCCCTGGCGGTAGAGCAGGTCACGCCCGAGGTCGAGCAACAACGTCCAGCGGTTGGGCACGTCCGTTGTCTGCTCGATTGCTTCGTGAAGCAACTGGATGGACTGCACGATGGCCGCGGCGCGGCGATCGGGGGGCGTGGCGGGATCGTCGGCCAGCGCGAGCAGGCGGTCGCGTTCCAGCAGCTTCGCCTCCGGGCCCTGTCCGGGGGTGTAGTGGCGGTCGTAGTAGTCGAGGAGGGATTCGAGCCCGCGCTTTTTCAGGCCGCGGCGGAACTCGACGTTGTCGAACATGGTCTCGAGCGAGGGCCGCGATGTCGCTGACTGTGCGTGCGCCAGCCGGGGCGCCGCACCGAGCAGCAACATGAGCCCAAACTGTATTGCACGTCGCCGCATGCTGCAGCACTCCGCCGGGCGGTCGCCCGCCTGCGCGCTACGCTCCGCTGCGCGGCGCGCCGAAGTTCACGGAAGCGTAGCCGGCCCGCCGCGCCGCATTGAACGCATTCACCACGTGGTCCCACGGTACGAGATCCCCTGCGTGAATGACGACCGGAGTATCGGCGTCGAAGCCGAGACCGCCCGAGCGCAACTGCACCAGCACGTCGGCCAACTCGGCGTAGTCGCGGGGGACGTAGACGCTGTTTTCGATGCGCAGTCGCACCTGGCCGGGCGCATTGTCGACGGGGTCGATCAACAGACGCAGCGGCGTGACGGGGAGCGTGGCAGTGTTGCTTCGGCTGCCGAAACGTGCCATGCGGCTGCTGAGCGAGCCCTCAGCCTGCATGAACGACGTGCCGAGCAGAAAGAAAACGAGGAGGTTAAACGTGACGTCGATCATCGGGGTGAGGTTAAAGGCGAGAGCACCGGCGCGGCGGCGTCCTCGGCGCTGAGCGAAACGTTCGCTGGGCCGGCCGGGGCGGCGCGACTCGACGCTGTTGACGGCCGCGGTCACGGGTGCCCCTCCCCCGGCTGCGCGGCGATGTGAAACACCTGGACCTTCCTCGCGGCCAGGACCTCAAGCGCCTCGCGGACGTAGAGATATTCGACGCCGCGGTCGGCGCGAACGATTACCTGCAGTTCCGGCTGGGCCGCCTGTTGTTTCTCCAGCCGCTCGGCCAGTTCGCCAAGTGATTCCAGCCTGAGCGCGCCGAGCGAATAAGTCGGCGGCCCGTAGTCCTCGCCCAGTTGAATGTTCAGCACGACCTTTTCGGGAACGGTGACGTCGCGGGCGAGGCTTTTGTAGGGGTCGGGCAGCTCGACCTTGACATGCTCAGCCGAGGAGAACTGGCTGACGAGCATAAAGAAGATGATGAACAGGAAGACGATGTCGATCATGCGCGTCATGTTTAAGCCGAAGGCGGAACTGACGCGGCGTCGTGAGGGCAGGCGCATGGGTCAGGCCACTCCGGAGACGGCGCGGCTCGACGCGGCAGCCGGCGCGGCGGCCGGCCGATGCAGCGGGCGCAGGATATCCTGTGCGACGAGCGAGCACTCTGGCGCCAGTGCATCGACGCGGTTCCGCGTCACGGCGTAGACGGACAGGGCGGGGATCGCCACGAGCAGGCCCCAGAACGTCGTGACGAGGGCGACGGAGATGCCCAGCGCCAGGCGACCGGGGTCGGGGACGCCGCCCGTTTCGACGAGCGAATGGAACGCGCGGATCATGCCATAGACGGTGCCGAACAGTCCAACCATCGGCGCCACGTTGCCCAGGACATTGAGATGCTCGATGCGGCGGAACAGGGCAGCGGTGCGTTCCTCCATTGCCTCTTCGATGGCATGAACGGTCGCGTCGCGGCCGTTGGGCGCCTCGGTCAGGCCGACGTGCACGAGGTGGCCAAGCATGCTGGGGTCGTCGGCCGCCAGGTCGAGTGCGTCGCGGTAGCGCCCCTGTTCGATCAACTCGAGGAGTTCTTCGCGCAGCTCGGGCGGCATCAGCCGCGTGCGGCGGATGAGCAGGAACAGGCCAATGGACATGGCCATCATGGCGACGGACATGGGGATGAGCACGACCCAGGTGATGACGCCGCCCTGGACAACGAAGTGATCGAAGACGCGGACGTTGGGCGTAGCGTCGTCCTCCGCGGCGGCGGGCGTGGCGGAATCGTCCGCTGCGGGCGCATTCTGTGCGAAGACGGCGCCGGACATTCCGCCAGGCACCACCAGGCCGAGCACGATCAGCAGCAGCCACTTGTTCATACTCGCGGTCACTCCAGGTAAGGGCTCCGGTCGGGACCCGCCTAGCCTTGCGTTGGCGCGGCGCCCGACGATTTCTTGTCCACGCGCCGCAGGGAAAGCTCGATCCGGCTCCTCAGTTCGTCGTTCTGCGCCCGTTCGGCCGCCTCGCGCAGGACGACGGCCGCATCGGCCTGATTCCCGGCGCGCTCCAGCGCCACGCCGGCATGATATCCCGCCTCGGCCGCCTCCGCACAGTCGGGATAGTGGATGACGACGCGCATCAGCGTCAGCGCCGCGCGATGGTAATCGTCCGCGTTCTGTGCAGTGAGGAACTGCGCCTCTCCGCGCCAGAGCAGCATCCACTCGATGTGCGCGTCGATTCCCTGCGCGATAAGCTGGTCGGAGATTTCGATCACCTGCGTGTACGCCCGCCGCGCCAGGGCCGCGCGCATCTGCTCGAGGGCCGCGTCCCATGGCGTTACCTCCTCTTCGACCGGGATGAGCAGCGCAGCGCCACCGGCGGCCGCCTGCGCGCCCTCGATCTGCTCGCGGAGCTTGCGCACGGCCTCGACGACGGCCGGTTCGCCACCCGCGGCGAGTACGGCGTCAAGCTGCTCGGCCGCCTCGTGGAGAAACGAGCTCGAAGCGTCCGGCCATTTCGACGGTACCCAGCACGCCCCCGCTTCGGGCATTTCGCCGAGCAGCTCGACATAGGCCCCCACGGCGCGGGCGAACTGGCCCGTCTGCTCGTGGCAGAGGATGAGGCGGTAGAGCGCCCATCGAGCGGTCCACGGCGCGCCGGGTTTGTCGCGCACGGCCTGAAAGGCGTCGGCGGCCTCGGCAAAGCGGCCGGCGACGAAGTGCCGCTCCGCCTGATTCAGGGCGAGGTCGCGCTCGCGTTCGAGCGTCATGACTTCGGGCAGGTCGGCCGACATGATCTGGCCGCCGCTCGTGCGATGGTGAAGGCGCCCGCCGCGGACGTCCTGGATCACCGTCTGTTTGAAGACGCGGCCCGAGCGCAGCGCCACCTGATCCGCGCGCGCGGCAGCCCCCGCGAGGGACACGGCGATCAGCGCCGCCCCCGCTTGGCGCGCGACTGTCTCAACGGTACGCATCAACAAAGCGGTACGACCCTCCGTTCTCGCCGGCGATCTGCTTGAGCAGCTCTTCGCCCGGCGCGTAGAGGTAGCCGATGGTGTAGATTTTCACTTTTTTCGCCCGGTTCCATTGTCGGAGCCGCGCGACCAGGTCCTCGTCGAACGCGCCGTCCGTGAGGAAGTAGATCACGTCGGGTTTGAGGTCGAGCGCACGGCGCATCGCGGGGTGGGGATCCGTCTGGCCGCCGGGTACGACCGAATCCAGGAATTGCCGGCAGCGCATTTTGTTGGCCTTGATGGCGGGCACGAGCTGGCGTGGCGGCGCTTCGATCGGCGGCCCGCTGTGAAAGAGGATCACGTGGAACGACTGATTCAGCCGCAGGCCGTCGATGGATTCCTTGAGTTCGCTGCGGAGAAAGTCGAAGGCGTCGCTCATTGAGCCGGAGCGGTCGATGACGTAGACGATGCGATAGCCCTCGCCGGCGAGCTTCATGAAGCTGACGCGCGGCCCTCCCTGGCGCCCCATGGTCATGCCGTCGAATTCGCCGCGGCCGGCGGTCAACTCGGCGCCGATCCCGACGATGGAGAGGTCGTCTGCGGTCTGGGCCTGCATGGCGGCTTCGAGCTTGTCGGTGTTGGCGAGACTTTCGTCGATGCTCAGCGCCGGCACGGGCAGATTGCCCAGCTCGACCGGGAGCAGGTGTGGGTCCTGGTGCTGGGGCAATTCCATCTCGCGGCCTTCGTCGAAGCCGGCGACGAATATGCCGCGATCCGCTTCCGACTGCCTCACCGCGTAGATGACGAACCAGGTGCTGATGATGAGCACGGCATGCAGCCAGGCGGAGAGTAGCCAGGGGAGGATATCGGTGAGGAACCGGCGCGGCGGCTTTTGCGCGTCCGCGATGGGGGAGCCGAGGGTGGAGGAGAACTCGACGGACAAGGGCGGGTTTCCCGAGGCGGCCGAGGCCGGGCGCGTCACGCGGACACCGCCGGGCAGGGGTCAGCAGCATGCGGCCCGGGCATGACCAGCGATGCGGCGGCGTCTATCGGAGTTTAGGTGCGGACCCGACCCGGCGTCAACGTGCAGTTATATCGGTGCCAGAGGACCAAACGCGCGTACGAGTCGCATCCGTCGCGCCGCCCGGGGTCGGCGAGCGGGCGCTAACGATCACAGTCGGGATCGTCGAAGTCCGTCACGCCATCGCAGTCGTTATCGATGCCATCCAGACAGAGGACGCCGGTTTCGAGGAGTTCGGCCTGTACGGCGGGGTCCGCGGGGCAGGCATCGCAGGCGTCGATCACGCCGTCCTGGTCGAGGTCGCTCTCGCAGTCGTCGAACCGCTCGTTGCCGTCGCAGTCGCCCGAGACGAACACCGCCAGCACGAAGTTCGAGTCCGGACCACCATCCGTGAAGTCGACGATCTCGTTGGCAATGCGGTCATAATACAGGTCCGCACTCGTGCCGTACTTCGGTGGCGACACCATGGCCAGCGGCCGGCCGGTGTTGGCATATGCCACCTCCATCCAGACATTCTGCGGCAGGACGATCGAGTCGGCCACGGTGTGGTGATAGACGGGGACATTGGGCAGGTTCGTCAGCGCGAAGCTCGCCAGCAACTGATCCGGCCGGTATGGGCCGTCGGTGGATTCGGCGTAGGCGTAGAAGGAGACGGTGAGGTTCCGCGGCGTGTCGTAGAAGTCGAGGCTCACGTTGAAGGCGCAGAGCCGCCCGCCCGAAGTCATTTTCAGGTCGTCGGCAACGGTGCGCCCGTAGCCGATCGGCGCGGTAGCAAAGTCAGTCAATCCGCCATATACCTGATTGCACGGCGCCGGCTCGCACACATCGGGAATCTCGTTTCCGTCGCAGTCCTCCATGTCCTCACACAGGTCCGGGATGCCGTTTTCGTTGCAGTCGGCGTGCTCCTCGCACTCGTCGGGCGTCTGGTTTCCGTCGCAATCGGCGAGCGACTCGCACTCGTCGGGAATCCAGTTGTAATTGCAATCCGCAAACTCCTCGCAAATGTCGGGCTGCCCGTTCTGGTTACAGTCTTCGAGATCGTCGCAGTCATCGGGAATGCCGTTTTCGTTGCAATCCGTGCCCAGCGGCTGCGCGAACACCAGGAAGCTCATGTCGTAGCCGTAGCCGATGACCTGCGTCAGTGGCGTGAACTGCGGCAGCGGCACGACCGCGCTCGGCGCGCGCAGGTGCGCTTCGCCGCCGCGCAGCGGGTCGGAATCCGAGCGGCGGCTGGTCGCCCAGAACGTCTGGCCCTGCTGGGGCGGGCTGCCCGCGCCCTCGGGCGCCAGGCCGATCCACCAGCGCCCCGGTCCGAGCGGCAGTTCGACGTCATATAGCACGTACACCCATTGGTCCTCCGGACAGGTCTGGCACTCATCGCCGCGGAAGCCGAACCGCTCGACCTGCCCGCCGTCCGTCGGCACCCACATCGCCAGCGCCGGGCCGCCGCTTTCGTCCGGGTGCTTGGATCCGTCGTCGGGATAGATTTCGACGCGTACCCGGCCCGACCAGATGAACAGCGGCTGTTCCTGCGTAAACCAGAGCACTCCGGCAACGACCTGTGTCTGGGGCAGCAAGAAGTCGTCGACGACGAGCCAGTCGCTCACCTGCCCGCCGGACTGCGAGGCGTGGTAGCCGCTTTCGTTCGGGAAGCCGTTGTTCCACAGCCCGGCAAAGTCGCCCAACTGGCATTCGTCGGGCACGCCGTCGGGCTGACAGTCGTCGCTGAACTCGTACATGATGTCGCACGTGTCGGGGATGCCGTTCAGGTTGCAGTCGGGCTCGCACTCGTCTGGCACGCCGTTGCCGTCGCAGTCGGACTCACACTCGTCGGGAATGCCATTGGCCTGGCAGTCGGCGCTTCCGCCAAAACCAACGTCGCATTCGTCGAGCCTGCCATTGCCATTGCAGTCGCGGCTGAGGCAGTCGGGCCCCTCGAAACTCAGAACATAGTTTCCCGACTCGCCGTCGTAGCCGCCGATGCGGATGTAATAGTCCATGCCGGCG
>CAZNDQ010000093.1:0-10949 GCA_964571825.1 uncultured Planctomycetales bacterium
CAAACACCCGCCGGTTCTCCTCGTCGCTCAACTCGGGTGAGTAGAGCCGGTGCGCGGCCGAGAACTCGTAGCTGCGCGTCAACTTCACCATCGCACCGTCCTCCGCGCCGAGCGAGTAGCGGCAATACGGCGAAACCACCAGCGTCAGGCGTTCGAGCGGCGCCGCCAGCGGCCAGGCCGCCCCAACCTCGCGCCACAACCGCTGCAGCGCCTCGACCGCGTCGAGCCCGGTCAGGTCGCCGCAGCGCCGCGCCGCCTCGCGCAGCACCCGGTCGATCTCGCTGATGTTCACCAGATAGCCGGTGACAGGGTCTGGCTCGCCGCGCACCGTTGCCCGCAGCGCCAGCCACGGGCCAATCGCCGCCGCGTCCGGCCACCCCGCCCACGTGTTCACCGCCGCGTGCCGCGCCCATGCCGGGTCGTCGCTTGCCAGCGGCCGGAAACGGATCTCGCGCATCAGCCCGATCATCCGGCCATTGTAGTGGAAACGATGTATTCGCTCACAGGACCGCGCGGTGAGGCGCCCCGCCGCTCGACCGGGCCGGCGCGCGCCGCTAGAATCGCCCGCTATGTGGGCCGCGGCGCCGAGCGCCGCTCGTCAGGGAGATTCGTGCCGATGGCCTCCGACCTGCCGCTCAACGTCCAGCGCTTCAAGGACGTCACCGTCATCAACTTCAGCGCCGCCTCGATCCTCGACACCGGCCTCATCGAGCGCATGAGCCGCGAACTCTACGACCTCGTCGACCAGCAGGACCGCCGCAAGCTCGTCCTCGACTTCGCCGAGGTCAGGTTCCTCTCCTCCTCCGCCCTCGGCATGCTGCTCAAGCTGCGGCAGAAAACCGCCGATGCGCGCGGCCAGCTCATGATCGCCGGCCTGCGCGACGAACTGATGAAAATCTTCAAGATCTCCCGCCTCGACAAGCTCTTCGAGTTCCACCCCAGCGAGGAGAAGGCCCTCAACGCCTTCGGCATCACGACGATGGGCTGACACCGGCCGCGCCTCACGCGCTTTCACTCACCCCGCCCGCCGGTCCGCGCAGGATCGTCCGCATCATTTGCCCGATGCGCAGCTCGCGCCGCAACACCCCGGGCTGCGTCACCGCCAGCAGCGCCGGCAGCAGTACCAGCGTCGCCGCCAGGCACCCGAGAATGCTCACGATCAGCAACCCCGCCAGCCGCGCGTTCGTCGGCACCGACGAAAACAGCATCACGCCGAAGCCCAGCGCGATCGCCACCGCGTCGATCACCACAGCTGGCCCCGTCATCGCCACCGATGAGACGATCCCCGCCCGCACGTCCCCGCTCCGCTGGAACGTCAGCCGGCACCGCTCGACGAGGTGGATCGCGTAATCCACGCCCATGCCCAGCGTCATCCCGCAGAACATCGACGTTGCCACCCCCAGCGGCACGTTACACAGCCCCATCGCCGCGTAGTTGCACACGATCGCGATCGACGCCGGGATCATGCACAGCAGCCCCGCCCCGATCGAACGGAACAGCAGCGCCGTCACCAGCAGAATCCCCAGCAGCGAGCCGCCGATCGACAGCACCTGCGTCCGTACGATCGCCGGGATCATCGCCTGCGACACAGCCACGTCGCCGCCAAACTCCAGCTTTGCCCCTACCGGTGTCAGCACACGCGCCTCGTACGCCCGGATGTTCTCCATCAGCCTCGCCGTATCGACGAAGTTCGCGTTCTTCAAAAACACCGTGATCAACCCCAGCCGGTCGTCCAGGCCCATCACTTCCTGGCGCCGCTGCCGCCCGCGCACCTGGTTGTAGTAGTGGTACAGATTGTCGAGCTGACGCTGGTCACGCTCGATCTTGCGCGAGCCCTCGCGCCGCGCGAGGTACATGAACCGCATCGTGATCATGTAGTCATTCGTGCCCAGCACCCCGCCGACGCCGTACTTGTGCTCGGCGCGTAGCGCGACCTCCAATTCGCGAATCCGGTCCAGCACCTCCGCCGAGTGCAGCGCATTCGGCGCCGAGCCGATCCGATACCCCACCTTCCCGGTGCTCGGCAGGCCCGGCAGGTCCAGCAGCGAACCTTCTTTCGGGTCCGTCCACAGGCGCGTCACGCCGCGCGCTTCGTCCACCCCGACCCGCACGATGCGGAAGATCTTCTCCAACTCCCCCTTCACCGAAAGCCCGCACCGCGGTAGCCGCTCCAGCGTCTGCGCGTCGCGGATCACCAGTGGCAGCTCGACCGAGTTCGCGCTCAGCGCTCCGCGCGCCACCTCGCCCGACAGGTGCAGCGGGCCCGGGTCGTACTGCACCAGCAGGATATGCGCACCGTGAAAATCCCGGTTGAACTGCTGCGTCGCCTGATAGAACTCGCTCCGCTTCGCGAACCCGTCGATCCAACCGTCCTCCACCACCGGTCGCGCGAGGCCCAGCGGGCTCAGCACCAGCAGCACGGCCGCCACGACGCTAATCGCGCCCCGCAGGCGGATCGCCGCCCGACCCAGCCCGCCGATCCAACCGTATCGACCGGCCGTGTTCGCTCCGGACGCACGCTGCCCACGCAGGAAGCGCTCCGGCCCCAGCAGGCTGAGACTCGCCGGGATCACCGTCAGCGTCCACACCATGCAGATCAGCACGCCCAGCGTCGTGAACAGACCGAACTGCCGCACCGGCTCGATCGGAGAAAACGCGAACGAACAGAACCCGACGCCCGTCGTCAGCGACGTCTTGATCACCGGCCGCCACATCTCGTCCATCGTCTCGATCAGCGCGGCCGGGTGCGGCGCCGAAGCCCCCGCGCGCAGTCCCGACTGATAGCGGTAGAAGACGTGAATCTCGTCCGCCACCCCGATCGTCGTCAGGATCACCGGCATCACCGCCATCGTCAGATAGATCGGCACGTCGAGGTAACCCATCAGCCCGAACACCGACAGCAAACACGCCCCGACCTCCGCCAGCGGCAGCACCACACCCCACAGGTTTCGTGTCAGCAGATACAGCACGATGCCGATCGTCAGCACGGCCAGCGGCACCAGGAGCGACAGGTCTTCCAGAATGTGATGCCCCAGCAGCGCCTCCGCCACCGGCGCGCCGACCACGTGGATTTCGTGCCCGGACGTGTTCAACTCTGCTACCAGGCGTTTGATCTCTTGCACGACGCGGATGCGG
Source organism: uncultured Planctomycetales bacterium (assembly GCA_964571825.1). Lineage (GTDB taxonomy): Bacteria > Planctomycetota > Phycisphaerae > UBA1845 > CAZNDQ01. Next base: position 3,136 of record CAZNDQ010000093.1, read on the forward strand.
TTGTCACCCAGGTCGACGCCCACCAGCACCGTCGTCGACTTGCCGTCGTACGACACCAGCGCGCCGTCAAACAGCCGCAGCGCCCGCAGATCCTCGCGCAGCCGGCTCAGTTCCTCCGGCGTTTCGGGCAGCGGATCAAGGAACGGTCGGAACTTCAGCCTGCCTGTGTAGACGCGGTCGCTTTTCTCCGTTGCCAGGCTCGTGATGTCCTCCGGCGAAATCCCCTCGATTTCCGCGAGCCGCCCGAACTCCTGCCCTGTCTCCTGTTCCTTCTTGCTCAGCGTGTGGACAAGCCGCAGCGTCTCGACGTTGAAGATTCCGTCCGGGTGTGTCGTGCGGATACAGATTGCCACCTGGTCCTTGATGCCGAAGTGTTTGCGGATGCGGGCATCGACCTCGATCTCCGGTGCATCGTGCGGCACCAGCGCGTGCCCGTCCGTCCGCAGGCGCAGGCGCAGCATCCCCGGCACAAGCGCCAGCGTCGCCAGCCCCGCCAGCACCAGCGTCAACACCGGCCGGCGGATCGACCACAGGTAGATTGTTCGCAACCAGTGTCCTCGCTCTTCGACACACGGACCGGAATGCGATCGCGGCCCGGAACTCTAACGATCCGGACTATTCGCCACAATCAACGCCGGCGCTTCGCCCCCGCGCTCCCGCCAGTGGTATCGCATCCCCCTTTCTGCGACAATGGAGGGACACGAACGCCGCGCGGGGCCTGTCCGCAGGTGCCCGCATCCGATCAACGTTTCACAGACTCATTCGGCCAGGAGTTTTTCGATGACGACGTGCAAGAGCGGCTCCCGCCTCCGCCCGGTCGCGGCGCCGCCGACGCTCCTGTTCTTGGGCGCATCCCTGTTCTTTCTCACCGGCTGCGACCAGCGCCAGTCGACACCCAGCGCCACCGCGGCCGAGGTGCAGCCGCGCCAGGTCCGCCGGCTCGTCATCCTCACCCCGCACAACCCGACGATCGAACGCCTCTTCGAGGACCACTTCGAACAGTGGCACGCCGACAGGTTCGGCGAAGACGTCTCGATTCAGTGGATGCTCAAGGGCACCAATGAGTGCGTCCAGTACCTGATGAACAACCTCGCCGCCTCCCGCCTGACCGACAACGTGCTCATGCCCGACATCCTCTTCGGCGGCGGCATACCGGTGCACGATTACCTCAAGCACACCGGGATTTCCGTCCCCTACAAGCCCGCGCCCGACCTCGTCAAGGACATGCCGGCGAGCGTCTGCGGCCTGCCGCTCTTTGACCCCGAGGGCTATTGGCACGCCACCGCGATGAGCGGCTTCGGCATCCTCTGCAACGCCCACGACTGCCGCGCGCGCGGCGTCTCGGCGCCGACCACATGGGAGGACCTCGCCAGACCGGAGTACTTCGGCTGGGTCTCGCTTGGTGACGCCGAGCGCTCCGGCAGTCTCGTCGCCTGTCTCGACATGATCCTGCAGAAACACGGCTGGGAGCGCGGCTGGGATGTCATCCTCCGCATGGCCGCCAACGCCCGCGGCATTGCGCCCAGCAGCGCGACGGCGAATGAGATCGTCGTCAGCGGTTTCGGCCTGGCCGGGCTGTGCGCCGACTTCGTCGGTCTGTCTGCCGTCGCCGCCCGCCCCGACAGCCTGCAATACGTTACCCCCGCCGACGCCAGCGCGCTCACCCCGGATCCGATCTCTATCCTCAACAGCGGTCAGTATCGCAAGACGGCCGAGCGCTTTGTCGAGTTCTGCCTCTCCGAGGAAGGACAGCGCATCTGGTGCCTGCCCGGCAGCCAGCTCGGCGGGCCCGACGACACCCTGTTCCGCTTTCCCGTGCAGCCGTCGATGTACACCAAATACGCGGGGCAGATGACCAATTCTGGCAACCCGTTTGTCGGCGAAGGCGCGTTCCGAATTGATCCCGTCCGGCAGCGCATCCACTCGCGCATTGTGCCGCTGGTGCTCAAAGCCGCCTGCGCCGACCAGCACGTACAGATGCAGCAGGCGTGGTCGCGCGTCATTGCCTCCGGCGCAGGCGAGGACGTCGCGCGCCAACTGACGCGCGTCCCGATCAGCGCCGAGGACGCCGCCCGCATCGACGGCGAGTTGGACGGCGACCCCGCTTTGGCAGACAAGCTGGTCAACGAGTGGGCGTCGGCCTTCCGGGCACAGTATGCGGCGATCATAGGCGCCGGATAGCCCGCCCGCGCGTCGTGGTGCGCATTGCAGCACACGCCACCGACGCGCCGGCCGGCAGGTGTTCGCGCGCCGCCGCACAGCTCGCCGCGGTTCATTCTGCAACAGGAAGTAAAAACGGTGTTGGCCTGGCGGTTACGGGCGGCGCCTGAAAGAGCCGGGCTTCTCTCCCCGATTCTCTCTCTCTTTCCCAGCGCTCGCCTCGCACCCGCCAAGCCAACGGGAGACTGAGGGGGTGGTGACGAATCCCGCGATCCTGCTCGGACGGACTACTTGCGATGAGCATCCGTCCGCTTGGTCCACTGCGACCGAAGCAACGCTCTCTCACTCACTCCCAGGCTTGTTGCTTCCCTCGACACGCGCTGGAGGCACGAAACTGCGTCGCTCCACCGCTGTCATCGATCGCTGCGCGATCCATCACCCGTTGCACGTTTCGCTCGGCCCGCAGGCCGGCGTGGGGGTCATATTCACCCGCGAAGACTGCGGTGATGTCGTCCCGGCAGCCCGACCGGCGGTCAGCGCGGCCGGGACGATCTCAGTCCGCTTGGGGTCTTCGCACTCTCTCGAATCGCTGCCTCGCAGCCTCTCTCTCTTTCCAGGCTTGAGCGTCGATTCGCAATCCGCGCCGTCGCGCTCTCATCACGGCGGCGCTGCCTGTTGTCAGCCGACGATCGCCGCCACTCCACCGATCCGACCATGCGACCGCGACAGACAGCTCTCGATCACGTCGCACAGCAATTCGGCGTCGAGCGGCAGAGGCAGATACAGCGTTGCCCCCTGTTCGTAGGCCGACAGTTCCGTCTCCGCATCCGGCCGGTCACTCGTCGCGATCACCGCCAGCGCGGGGTCAAGTTCCTTGAGCATCGCAATCAGAGCCGGCCGATGACTCGGCGCCGCACCCACGTTGACCACCGCCACCGAAGGGTGCGCCTGCGCCGCAAGCCCAAGCACGCCGTTGCTCTGGGAGGAGACGATCAGCCTGAGGGAGCTGAGGCGGGGAGAAGATTGCAGTTCTGCAATCACCTGAGGCTCGACGTCCACAAGGAGGACGTCGGCCGGACCGATTTCGGCGGTCGTAGCCACAGCTCTCTCTCTCCCGGATGATCTCCGTCTCTCCAACGAGTTCTAAAGCACGCGCTGTGCCAATCGTGGCGGAAATCCGGTGCGATTTGTAACTCGCTGCAATGGAACGAGTTAGAGTCTGCTATAGAAGTGCGACTGCTCTTCGGCCGGTCGGCTCTCACCCGCTCAACCGAACATCTCGACTGCGCGGCTGCTCGTAACCTCTTTATCCACAATATGTTAGCGCACGTGGTTGATTTTGCCGCCGTGGTTCAGAATGCACCATCGGCCTCGCCCCCGCTATGACCACCCTTGCTCGCCAATCAATTTTACGAACCGGCAGGCAATCGACGGCCGTTCGATGGTCCGCCGCCCCGCACGCTCGATCGTCGTCAGCACCTGCTCTCCCAGATCGCCAATTGGAATCACCAGTCGGCCGCCGTCGCGGAGCTGGTCGAGCAGTGTCTGCGGCGGCGCCGGTGCCCCTGCCGTGACGATGATGCGGTCGTATGGTGCCTCGGGCGCGTAGCCCAGCGACCCGTCGCCCACGACGAACCGCACGTTCGACACCTCCAGTTCGTGCAGCAGCGCCTCCGCTTCCCGCGCCAGGTCCGCCACGCGCTCGACGGTAACAACCGAACGGGCCAGCCGCGCCAGGATCGCCGTCTGATACCCGCTGCCCGTACCCACCTCCAGCACGTGATGCGCCGGCTCGATCTCCAGCAGCGAAGTCATCAGCGCCACGATATACGGCTGCGAGATCGTCTGGTCGCAGCCGATCGGCAGCGCGCGGTCGTCATAGGCGTGTTCGCGCATGTCCTCCGGGAGGAACCGTTCGCGCGGCAGTTCGCCCATCACGCGCAGCACGCGTTCGTCGTTCACGCCGCGCCGTCGCAACTGCTCCGCCACCATCTCGCGCCGCAGTTCGCCCCAATCGTCCGTCATGCAGGGCTCTCCGCCCCACCGGCCCCGGAAATCGAGACGTACAGTGCCTCGAGTTGCCGCACCATCTCGCGATGATCGAACGGCCCGAGTACCCGCGCGCGCCCCTCCCGCCCGTAACGCTCGCGCCGCGACGGGTCGCGCGCCAGCAAAACGATCGCCTCGCGCAGCGCGTCGAGGTCGTTGAGCGGGACCAGTTCGCCCGTCCGCCCCGGCAGGTTGACCTCCGGCGCGCCGTCATTGTCGAAGCTCACCACCGGCACCTGCATCAGCAACGCCTGCACCAGCACGCGCGGAAGCCCCTCCCATTGCGAGCAGTGCACGAGCAGGTCCATGCCCGCGAGCAGCCGCGCAACCTCGCCCGGCCCAACGAGCCCGGTCAGACGCACGCGATCGCGCAGACCGGCCCGCTCCAGCGCCGCGACGTACCGGCCTCGCGCCGACCCGTCGCCGACCCAGACAAAGCGCAACCGCGGCTCGGCGCGCACACACGCCGGCATCACTGCCAGCAGTTGCCCGTAACCTTTGCCGGCAAAGAGCCGCGCCACCGTGCCGCAGACGATCGCGTCGTCGCCGAATCCCCACTCGCGCCGGACCGCGGCGCGCTCATGCCGCCCGGGAGAAAAATCGTCGACCTCCATACCAGAGTATATGGTAATGAAGCGTTCGCGCGGCCCGAGCCCCGCCGCCACGGCCTGCTCGGTCATGGCGTCGGCTACGCAGACGAACCGCTCGGTCAGGCGCCCGCAGTAGCGCTCCAGCGCTCGGTAGCTCATGCGGACCGGCCGCGGCTGGGTCCGATTAAAGCTCATACCGTGAATCGTGTGCACAACGTGCGGCACGCCCGCGCGCCGCGCCGCCATCCGCCCGATGATCCCCGCCTTGCTCGAGTGCGTGTGGACGACGTCGGGCCGCAGCACGCGCAGCAGCCGCGTCAGCGCCGCCAGACAGCGCAGGTCCGTCACCGGCCGGACCGCCCGCACCAGCAGTGGCAGTTCGTGCAGTGCATAGCCGCGGCCGCGCGCGCGTTCCCACAGCGACCCCTCCGGTCCCGTCTCCGGCCCGGCGATCAGATGGACTTCGTGGCCGCGATCCGTCAGCCCCTCGCACGTCAGGATTGTGTTTTCCTGCGCCCCCCCGATGATCAGCCGCGTGATGATGTGGGCGATGCGCATCCTATTGGGGCTCCGCGTCCGGTTCATCGTCCGCGGACAATCGCGGTTCCTCGGCGCCGGCATTCGGCGCCTCGTCCCCGACCGGCGCTTCTTGCTCCGCGTATTCGAGGCCCTCCGCGGCGCGCATCAACGCTGGCGGGTAACGCACCCATTGCAGGCACAGCCCCATCGCCGGCGCCGTCGGGCCCGCGCGCGCACGGTCGCGCGAAGCGATGATCTCCGCCACCTTCTCCGGCTCCCAGTGCCCCCGTCCGACTTCGACGAGCGTGCCGACCATGTTCCGCACCTGGTTGTAAAGGAAGCCCGTCCCCTCCACGTCCACGCGCACCTCGTCCCCGCGCCGATAGACCTCGCAGCGCAGCACGGTCCGCACTGTTGTCTCGCGCGGCGCGCCGCGCGTGGCCATCGCCGCGAAGTCGTGCGTGCCGACGAGATGCTCCGCCCCGGCGCGCATCCGCTGAACGTCCAGCGGATGCCAGCAATGGTAGGTGTATCGCTGGCGCAGATGCTCGGCCGGACGCCCAGGCGCATTGTGAATGCAGTAACGGTAGAGCTTGCTCACGGCGCAGCGCGAGGCGTGGAAAGCTGGCGAGACGTCGCGCGCTCGGATCAGCGTGATCTCGCGCGGAATTCGCCCGCCGATCGCGTGCATGAGCCGCTCGGGCGAGAGGTGCGTATCGGCGTGCAGATTGGCGACCTGTCCGGCGGCGTGGACGCCGGCGTCGGTGCGCCCCGACCCCGCCAGGAAGACGGGCTGATTGAGCACGCGCGCCGCCGACGCCTGGATTTCACCCTGCACGGTGCGCACGTTCGGCTGCTGCTGCCAGCCGTGAAACGGCGTGCCGTCGTACGCGATGACCAACAGGATGTTTCGCCGCATGGCCCGCGATTCTAGGGGCGGCGGCGGTCTTGGGAAGTGGATGACTCGGGCACCCGTTCGCGCGGCTAGGCGACCAGTTCCGTTGCCGCTTCGTTCGGCACGCGCTTGCGCAGCCGGATGAGCACGTCCTTGTGAATCTGCGACACGCGCGACTCCGACAGGTTGAGGATCGACCCGATCTCGGCCATGGTCAGTTCCTCGAAGTAGTAGAGGATCAGCACCAGCCGCTCCTCGCGCGAGAGCCCGCGCGTCAGGTACTCCGTCAGCATCTGCCGCGACACGCTGCGCGAGGGGTCCTCCTGGCGCTGATCGCCGACATCCCAGAAGCGGAAGTTCGCCCGTCCGTTGTCCGACCCGTGTGCTTCGAGGCTGCTGAAGTGGACCTCCCGCCCGAGCTGCGACAGTCGCGTGAGATACTCAAATCGCTCGGCGGTGATGCCCATCCGCGCCGCGATCTCCTTGTTCGTCGGCGTGCGTCCCTGCTCGGCGTCGAGAATTTCGCGCATGTACGAAACCCGCTTTTCGAACGACCGGACCGTCCGCGACTGCCCGTCCAGCGTCCGCAGCCAGTCCATCACCGCGCCGCGGATGCGCTGCTGGCAGAATGTCTCGAACCGCGCCTTGCGCGCCGGGTCGAACGCCTCGACCGCCTCGATCAACCCGTCATAGGCGGCGCTGCAGATCTCGTCGAAGCTCACCGTCGCCGGCAGTTTCTTCGACAGCCGACCGGCGTGCGCCTGCACCAGCGGCGCGTAGTTCTCCACCAGCTTGTTCCGGTCGTCGATGTCTCTCCCCTTGAGATACCGCTTCCACAGCCGGTCGACGGGAATCTCCGGCAACGATTGCGCCCTGCGCTTCGTAGTGCTCATACTTTCCCTCGGCAACTGAACCCTATGTGCTCGAACGCCACCAATCCCCTCGCAGCCTCGCTGGGCCTGCGGGTTGAGATGTCACGCGTCGAGTCTGTGGGTCCTTGGCCGAGGAGCGGGCAAGAATGGAGGTGGCGAGTTTGCCCAACTTCTCTATCTTATGATCGCGTAGGTAGTATGAACACTTTACATCGGACCGCAAGCAAAACCGGGAAATTTATGCGGATTTTGCGGATGGTCCCTGTTAGGTACCCGCACCGAAAGCCCGCACAATATTGGCAGCCCCGCGATTATCAGCCGTCTCAATTCAGCAACTGAACGAGGTTGAAGATGATCGACACCGCGAGCAGGACGGTGAGGATGACGAAAATCGTCCAGTGCTGCGGACGAAGCGTCCCCTCCGCGTACACCGGCTGCGCCGGCATGTCCACCGTCTCGCCGCTCCGAGCCAGGTTTTCCAACGTGCCCTCATCGTACCCGCGCCGCGCCAGCAGGGGGGGTTCGCCGCGCTCGACCAGCTCCAGGTCCTGGATCAGGTCGTGCGCGTTGGCGTAGCGCTCGTTCCGCGACTTGGCCATCATCGTTTCGATCACCTCGGCCACGCCGGACGTGAGGTTCGGCTTGAGATGGTCGGGCGGCACCAGCGGCTCGCGCAGGTGCTTGTGCATCACCGCCGACGGCGTCGAGCCCTCGAACGGCACCCGGCCG